>NZ_LZKF01000116.1:0-14631 GCF_001672665.1 Mycobacterium sp. E2238
CGGACAGAGGCTGGGCCGGCACCGAACACCTCGACGCGTTCGCCGACGTCGTCGCGGGATACGCCGAACGAGCCGACGTCGCAGGCGTGCCGGACCGCCGCACCGCGGCATCGGTGTCGGGCCTGTTGGCGTTCCTGGACGTGGCGGAGTCCGTCGAGAACGGTTTGCCGCCCGCGCCGTTGGTGGCCGCGCGCGACCGCGTCCAGGTGCTCACGGTGCACTCCGCGAAGGGGCTGGAGTGGCAGGTGGTGGCGGTGGCGCACCTGTCGGGCGGAACCTTTCCCTCGACCGCGTCCAGGAGCAGCTGGCTCACCGACGCGGCCGAGCTGCCGCCGCTGCTGAGGGGCGACCGTGCCTCGGCCGGCGCGCTGGGCATCCCGGTGCTGGACACCTCCGACGTCACCAACCGAAAGCAATTGTCCGACAAGATCTCCGAGCATCGCCGCCAGCTCGACCAGCGGCGCGTCGACGAGGAACGCCGGCTGCTCTACGTCGCCGTCACCCGGGCGGAGGACACGCTGCTGGTGTCGGGTCACCACTGGGGCGCCTCCGGCATCAAACCGCGCGGCCCCTCCGATTTCCTGTGCGAGATCAAGGAGGTCATCGACCGTTCGGCCGCGGCCGGCGCGCCCTGTGGGGAGGTGGATCAATGGGCACCCGCGCCGGCGGACGGCGATCGTAACCCGTTGCGCGACAACGTCGTCGAGGCGGTCTGGCCCGCCGACCCGTTGACCCGGCGCGGTGACGTCGAGCGCGGTGCCGCGTTGGTGACACGGGCGATGTCGGGCGGCGAGGGCGGGGCCGGGGCCGATATCGAGGGCTGGGCGGCCGACGTCGACGCGTTACTTGCCGAGCGGGCGCGGTTGGTCGAACCGTCCACCGGCGCACTGCCGAGTCAGTTGTCGGTCAGCGGCCTGGTGGAGCTGGCGCGGGACCCCGCGGGCGCCGCGCAGCGGCTCCGGCACCGGCTGCCCACCCGCCCGGACCCGCATGCGTTGCTGGGCAACGTCTTTCACGCCTGGGTTCAGCAGTTCTACGGCGCCGAGTGTCTCTTCGATCTCGCGGACCTGCCGGGCGCGGCGGACTCCGACGTGGGCGACGTCCGGGGGCTGGCCGCGTTGCAGGCGGCATTCACCGAATCGCCCTGGGCGACCCGCACTCCCATCGCCGTCGAGGTGCCGTTCGAGATGCCCATCGGCGACACCCTGGTGCGCGGCCGAATTGACGCGGTGTTCGCCGACCCCGACGGCGGCACGACGGTCGTGGACTGGAAGACCGGCGAGCCGCCGCACGGGCCGGAAGCCATGCGCCAGGCCGCCGTCCAGCTCGCCGTCTACCGCCTGGCGTGGGCCGCCCTGTCCGGTGTTCCGGAATCGTCGGTACGGACGGCGTTCTATTACGTGCGCGCCCGCACCACGGTCGCTCCCGACGATCTGCCCGCCCCCGCTGACCTGGCCGGCCTGCTGGCCGAGCCCGCCGCCGGCTGACTTTGCGCTGCCCGGGTACCGGGGCCGCGCTCGTGGTTACATTGAGTCGTGCGTGACTCCTGCGCGGGCGTTGAGCCGATAACGGACCGCCGTGCGCAACGGTAGGTCCCGGCAACTGACCGGTCTGGATGAAGCGCTGACCGCGCAGCGGGGCCACCAGTTGGTCGGCGTGGTGCGCATCCCCGAGGAGCACGCCAGCCCCATCCGTGTGATCACCCGCCGCGTGGTCATCGCGCTGGTGGTGTTGTTCGCCGCGGCCGTCATCGTGTACGCGGACCGCAACGGGTACCGCGACGTCCGGGGCCAGCCGCTGACCTTCCTGGACGCCGTGTACTTCTCCGCGGTGTCACTGTCGACGACCGGTTACGGCGACATCACCCCCTACACCGAAACCGCGCGTCTGGTTCACACGCTGATTTTTACCGCGCTGCGGATCGCGTTCCTGGCCGTCTTGGTCGGCACGACCCTCGAAGTCCTCTCCGAGCGGTCCCGCCAAGGGTGGAAGATTCAGCGTTGGAGGAGCAGAGTGCGCAACCACACGATCGTGATCGGCTACGGCACGAAGGGCAAAACCGCCGTCGCCGCGATCCTCGGCGACGAGGCGGCCCAGGGGGAGGTCGTCGTCGTCGACACGGACCGCACCACCCTCGAACACGCCGCCAGCGCGGGCCTGGTCACCGTGCACGGCGACGCGACCAAGGCCGACGTGCTGCGGCTGGCCGGCGCGCAACACGCGGCCTCGATCATCGTGGCCACCAGCCGCGACGACACCGCGGTGCTGGTCACCCTGACCGCGCGGGAGATCGCACCCAACGCCAAGATCGTGGCGTCGATCCGGGAGGCCGAAAACCAGCACCTGCTGCAACAATCGGGCGCGGACTCGGTGGTGGTCTCCTCGGCGACCGCCGGGCGGCTGCTGGGGCTTGCCACCACCACGCCCAGCGTCGTGGAGATGATCGAAGACCTGCTGACACCCGATTTCGGGCTGGCCATCGCCGAGCGCGAGGTGGAGCCCACCGAGGTCGGCGGCTCCCCACGGCATCTGCGCGACATCGTGCTGGGCGTGGTGCGCGACGGCCACCTGCTGCGCATCGGCGCACCCGAGGTGGACGCCGTCGAGGCCAACGACCGGCTGCTGTATATCCGCCAGGCGGGGCACTAGTGGCGATCGCAAGAGCGGCGGCGCCGGTCGCGGCGGATCGCCACGAAACGGGGCACTAGTGGCGATCGCGGACTTCCAGCTGCGGAATGTCCCGCTGCTGTCGCGTGTCGGCGCCGACCGGGCCGACCAGCTGCGCACCGACGTCGAAGCGGCCACCGCGGGGTGGGCGGACGCGGCGCTGCTGCGGGTGGACTCGCGCAGTCAGGTGCTCATCGCCGACGGCCGCGTGGTGCTCGGCGCCGCGGCCAAGCTGGCCGACAAGCCGCCGCCGGAAGCGGTGTTCCTCGGCCGCCTCGATGACGACCGCCACGTGTGGGCCATCCGGGGCGCGCTCGAGGCGCCGGAGGACCCGGATGTGCGCGCCGAGGTGGTGAACCTGCGCGGCCTCGGCGCGATCCTCGACGACACCAGCAGTCAGCTGGTCTCGTCCGCCGTCGCGCTGCTCAATTGGCATGACAGCGCGCGGTTCAGCTCGGTGGACGGCTCGCCCACGCGACCGGCCCGGGCGGGCTGGGCGCGGGTCAACCCGGTCACGGGCCACGAGGAGTTCCCGCGCATCGACCCTGCGGTGATCTGCCTGGTCCACGACGGCGGCGACCGCGCGGTGCTGGCCCGCCAGGCGGTGTGGCCGGAGCGGATGTTCTCGCTGCTGGCCGGATTCGTCGAGGCCGGCGAGTCGTTCGAAGTCTGCGTCGCGCGCGAGATCCGCGAGGAGATCGGCCTCACGGTGCGCGACGTGCGCTACCTGGGCAGCCAGCCGTGGCCGTTCCCGCGCTCGCTGATGGTCGGCTTCCACGCGGTCGCGCACCCGGGTGAGGACTTCTCGTTCAACGACGGCGAAATCGCCGAGGCGGCGTGGTTCACCCGCGACGAGGTGCGCGCGGCGCTGGCGGTCGGCGACTGGTCCAGCTCGGCGGACTCGAAACTGTTGCTGCCCGGGTCGATCTCGATCGCCCGCGTGATCATCGAATCCTGGGCCGCGCTCGACTGACCCGCCGCCGCTAGGCGCCGGTTTCGGCCAGCTTGGCCTTGACCTCGGCCGCGCTCGGGTTGGTCAGCGTCGACCCGTCGGCGAACTTCACCGTCGGAACCGTCCTGTTGCCGCCGTTGACCGAACCGACGAACTCCGCCGCCGCGGGGTCGTCTTCGATGTCGACCGCCTGATAAGCGATTCCGTTGGACTTCAACACGGTCATCAGGCGGTGGCAGTAGCCGCACCATGAAGTCGTGTAGACGGTGAGCGGGGCGTTGGTCATAGCTCGTTAACGTAGCCCGGGGACAACATGTTCCGCGCCGCGACCGCGGTACCGATACCGGCGCGTCGCGGCGACTCGCCGACGCGCGCCGTGCGGGGCCACGCTTTGTCGGCGACCGCTGTCAAGATGGACGCCATGCCGATGGTCGCCGACGCCTTGACCGCCGGACTGGACGACGAGCAGCGCGAGGCCGTGCTGGCTCCGCGCGGACCGGTCTGCGTGCTCGCGGGTGCCGGGACGGGCAAGACCCGCACCATCACGCACCGAATCGCGCAGCTGGTGGCGAACGGTCACGTGGCGGCCGGGCAGGTGCTGGCGGTCACCTTCACCCAGCGTGCGGCGGGGGAGATGCGTTCCCGGTTGCGGACGCTGGACGCCGCCGCGGGCACGGACACCGGCGTCGGCGGGGTACAGGCCCTGACATTTCACGCCGCGGCCCACCGGCAGCTGCGGTATTTCTGGCCGCGGGTGGTCGGCGACACCGGCTGGCAGCTGATGGACACCAAGTTCGCCGTGGTGGCGCGGGCGGCCAGCCGCTCCCGGATCAACGCCAGCACCGATGACGTCCGCGACCTGGCGGGGGAGATCGAGTGGGCCAAGGCGTCGCTGATCGGCCCCGAGGAGTACCCCGCCGCCGTCGCCGAGGCGGGGCGGGACATCCCGCTGGACGTCGCCCGCGTCGCGACCGTGTACGCCGCCTACGAGGCGCTCAAGGTCCGCGACGAGTCGGTGACGCTGCTCGATTTCGACGACCTGCTGCTGCACACCGCGGCCGCGATCGAAAACGATGCCGCCGTGGCCGACGAATTCCGGGGCCGCTACCGCTGCTTCGTCGTCGACGAATACCAGGACGTCACGCCGCTGCAGCAGCGGGTGCTCACGGCGTGGCTGGGCGACCGGGACGACCTGACCGTCGTCGGCGACGCCAACCAGACCATCTACTCGTTCACCGGCGCCTCGCCGCGGTTTCTGCTCGACTTTTCGCGGCGGTATCCCGACGCGACCGTGGTTCGCCTCGAGCGCGACTACCGCTCGACCCCGCAGGTGGTGTCGCTGGCCAACCAGGTGATCGCCGCAGCTCGGGGCCGGGTCGCCGGCAGCAAGCTGCACCTGTTGGGGCAGCGTCCGCCGGGTCCGGCGCCGTCGTTCCACGAATATTCCGACGAACCGGCCGAGGCCGCCGCGGTCGCCGCCTCGATCGCCCGGCTGATCGAGGCGGGCACGCCGCCGTCGGAGATCGCCGTGCTGTACCGGGTCAACGCGCAGTCCGAGGCCTACGAGGAGGCGCTGACCGAGGCGAGCATCCCCTATCAGGTCCGCGGCGGTGAAGGGTTCTTCACCCGGCAGGAGATCAAACAGGCGTTACTGGCGCTGCAGCGGGCCGCCGAGCGCGGCTCTGAACATGGCCTGGCGGGCCCGCTGCCCGCGGTCGTGCGGGCGGTCCTGGAACCGTTGGGGCTGACCGCCGAGCCGCCCGTCGGCGCCCGCGCCCGGGAGCGCTGGGAGGCGCTGACCGCGCTGGCCGAGCTGGTCGACGACGAGGTGGCGCAGCGCCCGCAGCTGGAGCTTCCGGGCCTGCTTGCCGAACTCCGGCTGCGCGCCGACGCGCGGCACCCACCGGTGGTGCAGGGCGTCACGCTGGCCTCGCTCCACGCCGCCAAGGGCCTGGAGTGGGACGCGGTGTTCTTGGTCGGGCTGGCCGACGGCACGCTGCCCATCTCACACGCGCTGGCGCACGGCCCCGAAAGCGAGGCCGTCGAGGAGGAGCGCCGGCTGCTCTACGTCGGAATCACCAGGGCGCGAATTCATTTGGCGCTCAGCTGGGCGCTGGCCCGCAGCCCCGGCGGGCGGCAGGGCCGCCGGCCGTCGCGATTTCTCAACGGCATCGCACCGCAAGCTCGCAACGACAGCGCCCCGGGCAAGGCCCGGCGCAACCGCGGCGCCCCGGCGCGTTGCCGCATCTGCAACAAGGACCTGTCCACCCCGGCGGCGGTCATGCTCCGGCGCTGTGAAACGTGCGCCGCCGACGTCGACGAAGAGCTGCTGCTGCGGCTCAAGGCGTGGCGGCTGGACGTGGCCAAGGAGCAGAACGTGCCCGCGTATGTCGTCTTCACCGACAACACGCTGATCGCCATCGCCGAGCTGCGCCCCGGCGACGAGGACGCGCTGATCGCGATCCCCGGCATCGGCGCGCGCAAGCTGGAACAGTACGGGCCCGACGTGCTGGGGCTGGTGCGCGCCCGCTGACCGGTAAAGGCGCAGGTCAGAAAATCGGTTGTGGCGCGGGGCGGCGACCGTCTACCCTCGAAACCGCGTTCTGGCGTAACGGAAGGAGGGTGGCCACGATGATCAACGACGCGTTCGGTGTGGACGTGGCCGCCCCCGCGGCCGCGCTCAAGCATGCCGCTATGCCGGCGGCCGCGTTGAAGCATCGCGCCGCCGCCGCCGCGACGAACGCGTCCGTGCGACTCGAGGTCCACCGAATGGCCACGTAACTCCCCGGTTTTCACCGAATGGCCACGGACCCGAAGTCAAGGATCCGTGGCCACAGTTTTTGGGGCTCCAACGTTTTCAGCCCCGCTCCCTGGTCCGGATCACTCAAAGGAAGCCCCGACCAGGAAGCAGGTGAGCAGGACATGTCGGCACTGACAGTCCAAAGACCGCCGTCACCGGTCTTGCCGTGTCACAGCAACGACCCCGACCTGTGGTTCGCCGAGACGCCGGCCGACCTCGAGCGCGCCAAGGCCCTCTGCGCGGGCTGCCCGATTCGGCGTCAGTGCCTGGCGTCGGCGCTGGAGCGGGCCGAGCCCTGGGGTGTGTGGGGCGGCGAGATCCTCGACCGAGGCGCGATCCTGAGCTTCAAACGACCGCGCGGACGGCCCCGCAAAGACGGGGTCGCGGCCTAGACGATTGCGTTGTCGGGCTCGGCGAAGCCCGGGATCAGCTCCTCGGACAGCCGCTTGATCGGCACCCGCGCGTCCAGCTGGCACAGGATCGCGGCCACGGACGCGATGACACGCATCGGGATGGCCAGCTTGGGCGGCAGGTCCATCTGCCGGGCCGTCTTGATCTGCGACACCGACCGGTCGATCTGGCCCACCGTCATGCGCTGCAGCCACTTGCGCGTGTAGTGGAAGACGTCGACCTCGATGGGCTCGACGTACTGGCGCAGCATTTCGTCGATGTCGCGCACCGACACCTGCTGGCCCTTCTGGATGAAACCGACCTTCTCCATCGTCGGCAACAGCAGGTCGTAGTTCTTGTCGCGGGCCAGCCGAATCGTCATCCCGAGCTCGATGGGATAACCGCCGGGCAGGGGCGCGACGGCGCCGAAGTCGATGACGCCCATCCGGTCGTCGGGGAGCAGCATGAAGTTCCCCGGGTGGGCGTCGCCGTGCAGCATCCCCAGCCGGCGCGGCGCGTCGAAGGTGAGCTCGAGCAGGCGGGTGCCGATCAGGTCGCGCTGCTCACGGGTCCCGTTGCGGATGATCTCCGCCAGCGGCAACCCCTCGATCCACTCCTGCACCACGACCTTGGGCGCGCTGGCCACGACGTGCGGTATGACGAAGTGCGGGTGGCCCTCGTAGGCCTTGGCGAAGGCGCGCTGGTTGTCCGCCTCCAGCCGGTAGTCGAGCTCCATCTCGGTGCGCTCGATCAGCTCGTCGACGATGCCCTGGACGTCGGCGCCGGGCGCGAGCTGCTTGACCACGCCGACCAGCCGCTGCATGGTTTTCAGGTCGGCGCGCAGCGCCTCGTCCGCGCCCGGGTATTGGATCTTGACGGCGACGGCGCGCCCGTCGGCCCAGACCGCCCTGTGTACCTGGCCGATGCTGGCCGACGCAATGGGTTTGTCGTCGAAGGATTCGAACCGCTCGCGCCACTTGGTGCCCAGCTGGGCGTCGAGCACCCGGTGCACCTTGTGTGCGGGCAGCGGCGGCGCGTCCTTCTGCAGCTTGGTCAACGCCTCGCGGTAGGGCTCGCCGTACTCGTCCGGGATGGCGGCCTCCATCACCGACAAGGCCTGACCCACCTTCATCGCCCCGCCCTTGAGCTCGCCCAGGACGGTGAACAGCTGGTTGGCGGCTTTCTCCATCAGCTCGGCCTGGACTTCGTCCCTCGACTTGCCGGTCAGCCGCTTACCGAAGCCGAGCGCCGCCCGGCCGGCGAAGCCGACCGGGATGCTGGCCAGCTTCGCGTTCCGCGCCGCGCGGCCGCGTTTGATGTCTGCCACGTATCCATCATCCATGACGGCCGGTCCCGCTCGCGCTTGATCTTCACAACACTTATCGCCGGGCACCCGGCGGCGCCGCGCCCTAGGTTTGACCGTGCGGGTTGCACTGGGCGACCCACCGGAAGGCAGATCCGAAGGGCGGTATCGACCAGACCATGGCAGCAAAGCAATCGCAGCACGACGCCGCCGACTCCTTGTTCAGGGCGATCATCGAAACCCTGGACAAACATCGGACCGACCGCACCTTGAGCGCGGAGATCCTGCACCAGCTCGCGACGGCCTACGAGGCGGTGTCGACGAACGTCCCGGACCAGGGCCGGCTGGGCTGACCGCCCGCTTCAGCACGGGCACAACGGATGTCGGGTCCATCGCCGTGCGATGATCGCGCCGGCGTTGAGGTCGAATTCCAGCGTGGCGTTCAGCGTCTGGGGCGGGCCCGGGTCGGGCACCGTCCGCTGCTTGCGAACCGCCGCGATCACCCGGTTCACCTGGCTGAGCGCCAACGCGGCGGTCGCCAGCAACGTGGCCCGGTCGGCCACACCGACGGTTTCGCGCAGCTGCGCCGAGATGGCCGGCCACGCCGCGTCCCGGTCGCGCCGGTGGAGGTCGGCGCAGCCCAGGCAGCTGGTCGTGCCGGGGATGACCAGCGGACCGACCAGTCCGACGCCGTCGCGGACCCGCACCGGCAGGTGGGGGACGGCCTGCGTGTGCAGCTCGCGGACCATGCGGGGGTCGGCGACCAGGTAATCGGACAGCACCACCAGGTCGACGGCGGTGCCCGACACGGCGGCATGCGGCTGGCTGCTGTGGGCGACCCGGGCGCCCGAGCAGCGCAACGCCTCGACCAGCAGTTCCGAAAGCGGGCCGCGGCCGTGGATCCGGATGGACGGCGCCCGGCCGCGGGACTTCGCGCATTCTGTCGCGACGCCCGCACCGACCAACTGGGCAACCAAGTCCGTCAACCCGTCCGCGTCCCGCAGGCCGCGGTCGGCGCCCCGGCGCTGTAGCTCCGATAGCGGAGTCGGTGATCGCATGGACCGCAGCAGCGCGGCCAGCTCCGGCGCGGCCAGGCCGCCCGGCGGACGCACCAGTACGGCGCGGCGCGGATCCCAACCGACCTGAACGGCGCCGTCGGGCCGCAGCAGCACCGGCATGGCCGGGTCCAGCGCATAGGTAGAAAGGACGGCCGGTGGCACGGGTGCACTGTGGCACGCCTGCGGCGACCGGCTACGTCAGTTGTCCACAGGACCGGCGTCCGGGTCCTCCGGGTTCTCCTCGAGTTTGGCGATCGCCTCGTCGATGCCGCTGGTGTCGCCCCCGATGACCCGGTCGATGAAGCCGGCCGGGTCGTCGAGGTCCTCGGCGTCGGGCAGCAGATCGGGGTGTTGCCAGATGGCGTCGCGGGCGTCCACGCCGGCGGCCTCGGTGAGGCGCTCCCACAACGCGGCGGCTTCGCGCATCTTGCGGGGCCGCAGCTCCAGGCCCACCAGCGTGGCGAACGTCTGCTCGGCCGGGCCGCCGGTGGCGCGGCGGCGGCGCAGCGTCTCGCCGAGCGCGGCCGCCCCCGGAATCCGGTCGCCCAGGGCCGCGTTCACCACCACCTGCACCCAGCCTTCGATCAGCGCGAGCAGCGTCTCGAGGCGTTCCAGCGCCTGCGTCTGCGCGGGGGTCGCCTTGGGCTCGAAAACGCCCTGCCCTAAGAGGTTTTCGATGGCCGCCGGGTCGGACAGTGTTGCCGGGTTGAAGTCGCGGGCCAGCTCCTCGATTCCGCTCATGTCGATCTGCATGCCCATCGCGTAGGCCTCCACGGCGCCCAGCACCTGGCTCGACAGCCACGGCACGTGGCTGAACAGCCGGTGGTGGGCGGCCTCGCGGGCGGCGAGGAACGTCAGGATCTCACTGCGGGGCTGCTCGAGTCCGGCGGCGAACGACTCCAGGGCATCGGGCAGGATCGCGGCAACGCCCTTGGGCCCCAACGGCAGACCGATCTCGGTCGACGTCAGCACCTCGCGGGACAACCGGCCCAGCGCCTGCCCCAGCTGGGAGCCGAAGGCCATGCCGCCCATCTGCGACATCATCGCCATCAGCGGGCCGGCCATGCTCTTGGCCTCCTCGGGCAGCGACGACGCCCACACCGTCGAAATCTGTTGTGCCATCGGGTCACACAGCCGCTTCCAGGTTTCCAGGCTGTTGTCGACCCAGTCGGCCGGGGTCCAGCCCACCGCCTTGGTGGTGCCGGCGGGCAGCGCCGTGGCGCCGTCCAGCCAGGTCTCGGCGAGATGCACCGCGTCGGCGATCGCCGAGTGTGTCGTGGCCGGGATCGGCGCCACGAACCCGATCGAGTTGGTCGCCACCCGGCGCGCCAGTTCGTAGTTGACCGGGCCCGACTGTCCGCCGCCGGCCATCCCGGCGCCCGCGCCGCTGAGCATCTGACCCAGCTGGGTGAAGATCTGTCCCAGGTCGCCCATGCCGAACTCGCCGCCCATGCCGAATGCGCCGAACGGATCGGAGCCGCCAGAGCCCGAATTGGGATCTTTCTTCCCGGGTTTGTCGGGGTCTTCTCCAGAGGAGAAGCCGAAAGGCAGGTCAGCCATACCGTTAACGGTACTCACCACCGGAACGGGGTGGGCGATCTCGGGTCAGCTTGTGGCTGAACCCGGCGCGGCGGGCTCCGTCTAGTGTAATCGGCGTGAACAGGCGGATTCTGACCTTGATGGTCGCGCTGGTGCCGATCCTGGTCTTCGGCGTGCTGCTCGCGGTGGTGACGGTGCCGTTCGTCTCGCTGGGCCCCGGTCCCACCTTCGACACGCTCGGTGAGGTCGACGGCAAGCAGGTCGTGGCGATCGAGGGCACCCAGACGCATCCGACCACGGGACACCTGAACATGACCACGGTGTCCCAGCGCGACGAGCTGACGCTGGGCGAAGCGCTGACGCTGTGGCTCTCGGGTCAGGAACAGCTGGTTCCGCGCGACCTGATCTACCCGCCGGGCAAGTCGCGGGACGAGGTCGACAAGGCCAACAATGCGGACTTCAAGGACTCCGAGGACAGCGCGGAGTACGCCGCCCTGGGATATCTGAAGTACCCCGCCGCGGTGACGGTCGCCAGGGTCACCGATCCGGGTCCGTCGGCGGGCAAGCTGAAGGCCGGCGACGCCATCGACGCGGTCAACGGCACCCCGGTGGCCGACGTCGACCAGTTCACGGGATTGCTGAAGAGCACCAAACCCGGCCAAACCGTGACCATCGATTACCGACGCAAGAACGAGCCGGCCGGCGTCGCGCAAATTACGCTGGGCGCGAACAAGGATCGCGACTACGGCTTCCTGGGTGTCGCCGTACTCACCGCGCCCTGGGCGCCCTTCGTCGTCGACTTCAACCTCGCCAACGTGGGCGGGCCGTCGGCGGGCCTGATGTTCAGCCTGGCGGTGGTCGACAAGCTGACCACCGGTGACCTGACCGGGTCGAAGTTCATCGCGGGGACCGGCACCATCTCGGCGGACGGGAAGGTGGGCCAGATCGGCGGCATCACGCACAAGATGGTCGCCGCGCACGCGGCGGGCGCCACCGTGTTCTTGGTGCCGGCCAAAAACTGCTACGAGGCGAACTCGGACAACCCGTCCGGGCTGCGCCTGGTAAAGGTCGAGACGCTCAGCCAGGCGGTCGACGCGCTGCACGCGGTCGCGTCGGGGGGCCAGGCACCAAGCTGCTGAAGCTCGGCCGGGATCGCGGGCCGCGCGATGCGTAGAGTTGTCACCGTCGATCAATCGAGCAGGGAGCGTAGCCAGTGGGGATGCGGCCCACCGCACGGATGCCGAAGCTGACTCGGCGTAGCCGGATTCTGATCCTGATCGCACTGGGTGTGATCGCTTTGCTGCTCGCCGGCCCGCGGCTGATCGACGCGTACGTGGACTGGCTGTGGTTCGGTGAGCTGGGCTACCGCTCGGTGTTCACGACCGTGCTGGTCACCCGGTTCGTGGTCTTTCTGGTGGCCGGCCTGCTGGTGGGCGGGATCGTGTTCGCCGGTCTCGCGGTGGCCTATCGGACCCGCCCGGTGTTCGTGCCGAGCAGTGACAACGATCCGGTGGCCCGGTATCGCGCGGTCGTCCTCTCCCGGCTGCGGCTGGTGGGGATCGGGGTGCCGGTCGCGATCGGCCTGCTGGCCGGCATCATCGCGCAAAGCTATTGGGTGCGCATCCAATTGTTCATGCACGGCGGCGACTTCGGCATCCGGGACCCGCAGTTCGGCAAGGACCTCGGCTTCTACGCGTTCGACCTGCCGTTCTACCGGCTGCTGCTCAGCTACCTGTTCGTGGCCGCGTTCCTGGCGTTCGTGGCCAACGTATTGGCGCACTACATCTTTGGCGGGATCCGGCTCTCGGGCCGCACCGGCGCGCTGAGCCGTTCGGCCCGCATCCAGCTGGTCACCTTGGTGGGGCTGCTGGTGGTGCTCAAGGCGGTCGCGTACTGGCTGGACCGCTACGAGTTGCTGTCGCACACCCGCGGCGGTAAGCCGTTCACCGGCGCCGGGTACACCGACATCAACGCGGTGCTGCCGGCCAAGCTGATCCTCATGGCGATCGCGCTGATCTGCGCGGCCGCGGTGTTCTCCGCGGTCGTGCTGAAAGATCTGCGGATCCCCGCCATCGGCCTGGTGTTGTTGTTGCTGTCGTCGTTGATCGTGGGTGCCGGGTGGCCGTTGATCGTCGAGCAGATCAGCGTCAAACCCAATGCCGCGCAGAAGGAAAGCGAATACATCGGGCGCAGCATCACGGCGACCCGGCAGGCGTACGGGCTCACTTCGGACGTGGTCAGCTATCGCACGTACTCCGGTGACACGCAGGCCACCGCGCAGCAGGTGGCCGACGATCGGGCGACCACCTCCAACATCCGGTTGCTCGACCCGACCATCGTCAGCCCGGCGTTCACCCAGTTCCAGCAGGGCAAGAACTTCTACTACTTCCCCGACCAGTTGTCCATCGACCGCTACGTGGACCGCACCGGCGCGCTGCGCGACTATGTCGTCGCGGCCCGCGAACTCAATCCCGACCGGCTGATCGAGAACCAGCGGGACTGGATCAACCGGCACAGCGTCTACACGCACGGCAACGGCTTCATCGCGTCGCCGGCCAACACGGTGCGCGGCGTCGCCAACGACCCCAACCAAAACGGTGGCTACCCCGAGTTTTTGGTCAACGTCGTCGGCGCCAACGGCAACGTGGTTTCCGACGGCCCGGCGCCGCTGGACCAGCCGCGCATCTACTACGGCCCGGTCATCTCCAGCGCGTCCGCCGACTACGCGATCGTCGGCCGCAACGGCGCCGACCGCGAATACGACTACGAGACCAGTGCGGAGACCAAAAACTACACCTACACGGGGTTGGGGGGCGTGCCCGTCGGGGACTGGCTGTCCCGCAGCGTGTTCGCCGCCAAGTTCGCGGAGCGAAACTTCTTGTTCTCCAACGTGATCGGCTCCAACAGCCGGATCCTGTTCAACCGTGACCCGGCGCGGCGGGTGGAGGCGGTGGCGCCGTGGCTGACCACCGACAGCTCCGTGTACCCGGCGATCGTCAACAAGCGACTGGTGTGGATCATCGACGGCTACACCACCCTGGACAACTACCCGTACTCCGAACTGACCTCGCTGGAATCGGCGACCGCCGACTCGAACGAGGTGGCGTTCAACAAGCTGGCGCCCAACAAGGACGTCTCTTACATCCGCAACTCGGTCAAGGCCACGGTGGATGCCTATGACGGGACCGTGACGCTGTACCAGCAGGACGAGCAGGACCCTGTGCTCAAGGCGTGGATGCAGGTCTTCCCCGGTACGGTCAAGCCGAAGAGCGACATCACCCCCGAACTCGCCGAGCATCTGCGCTATCCCGAGGACCTGTTCAAGGTGCAGCGGATGTTGCTGGCCAAGTATCACGTCAACGACCCGGTGACATTCTTCTCCACGTCCGACTTCTGGGACGTGCCGCTGGACCCCAACCCGACCGCCAGCAGCTACCAGCCGCCCTATTACATCGTCGCGAAAAACATTGCGAAGAACGACAATTCGTCGTCATATCAATTGACGAGCGCGATGAACAGGTTCAAGCGCGACTACCTGGCCGCCTACATCAGCGCCAGCTCCGACCCGGCGACCTACGGCAGGATCACCGTGCTGACCATCCCGGGTCAGGTCAACGGGCCGAAACTGGCGAACAACGCCATCACCACCGACCCGGCGGTGTCCCAGGACCTCGGTGTGATCGGGCGCGACAACCAGAACCGGATCCGCTGGGGCAACCTGCTCACCCTGCCGGTGGGCCAAGGCGGCCTGCTCTATGTCGAACCCGTCTACGCCTCCCCGGGGGCCAGCGACGCCGCCTCCTCTTACCCGCGGCTGATCCGGGTGGCGATGATGTACAACGACAAGATCGGCTACGGGCCCACGGTGCGCGACGCCCTGACCGGGTTGTTCGGACCCGGTGCGGGTGCGGCCGCGACGGGC
>NZ_LZKF01000117.1:0-666 GCF_001672665.1 Mycobacterium sp. E2238
CAACGGCCCCGAACCCGGACCCGCATACATCCGACCGGAATTAACCTCCGGCGGTAACGCCCCGAAGTCAAACACCTACGAACCCCCCGGCTCGAACCATGTGTTTCCCTTGCGAGTGTTCTGGATGGCTGCTTTCAAGCGATGCGCTTGCTTGCGAAGGCTAGAGCGCCGCGCCATCTCCTCGCTGCCCGTGACGGGTCGGTCGGCGAGGACGGCACCCCTTTGCAGCGGGCAGCGGGGAATGCACGCAAAGACGGGCCGGCGGACGCCCGCGGGCCCGGGCCGCCCGCTACCTGGGGGAACGGTGCGTCGGCCCTATCTCGGCCGACCAGTGATCCCGCGGAGCCGGGGCGGATCACACCGGGCGCGGGACAAAAAATCCGGTCGCAGATAAAGGGACCCCAGCGGCGTCGGCCGGAGCAGGGGCCGACGGCGCGGTGGGGCAAGGCCTCCGCCGCGCGGCGGTCCGCGGGGCCCAACGCGAAACACGCTTTAGCGCGGCACTTTTCGCGCGCTAAAGCGTGTTTCTACGCTGCCGAAAGCGACCGGTGGTTATCCGGCGAAGGGGGGTCGGGCCATGACGGTGGGCCGGAATCCGTATCGGGGTCCGGCGCCGGCGTGGGTGCCAGAGCCCATACCGGCCAGGGGCATGCCGCCGAGCAGGTT
>NZ_LZKF01000118.1:0-534 GCF_001672665.1 Mycobacterium sp. E2238
ACGTGGGTCATTGGAAATCCAGGCCTACGACGAGGTGTGCTTCCCCGGGCTCGCTGCCGAATGGGCGAAATGGGGCGGCCAGCGTCCTTTCGTTGGATCGCTGACGATGGAGCTGCCCACCGATACCGACGACGAGGACGTAGCGTCGTGGATCGCCGCGGGAACACCGCCGATTTGCTTCGGTTCGGGAAGCATACCGCTCGAATCCCCCTCCGCCACAGTCGAAATGATTAGCTCGGCGTGCGCGAACCTCGGCGAGCGGGCCCTCCTGTGTTTCGGCGGAACTGATTTCAGCGACGTGCCGCATTTCGACCACGTCAAGGTCGTGGGCGTGGTGAACTACGCGTCCGTCTTTCCGGCCTGCCGCGCGGTCGTTCATCACGGGGGCTCAGGCACCACTGCCGCAAGCCTGCGTGCAGGCATACCCACCTTGATTCTGTGGAGCTCGGCCGACCAGCCGTACTGGGGCAATCAGATCAAGCGCCTCAAGGTGGGAACCGCCCGACGCTTCTCGGAGACCACCGAGAAATCGCT
>NZ_LZKF01000119.1:0-5582 GCF_001672665.1 Mycobacterium sp. E2238
CCGCGGTGTCGGCTCTGTCCTACGAGGGCAGGCTGCATTCCCACGAGTGCACCGCCGCCCGGCGCCTTGCCGGATACCCGCCCGGCGTGCGGACGCTCACCGTAGGGCATCACGGCAACTCGACGGAGAGCCTTGAGGAGGCGGAGGCGATCACCGGCCAAATCGAACGACTGCTCGGCATGCCCTGGACCGACGAGCACGGCACCCGGCCCCTGACCGCTTCCGACGTGTTGGTGCTGGCGCCCTACAACGCCCAGGTGGCGCTGCTGCGCCGGCGGTTGACCGCCGCCGGGCTCGGCGGGATCCGGGTCGGCACGGTCGACAAGTTCCAGGGTGGGCAGGCGCCGGTGGTGTTCATCTCGATGACGGCCTCTTCCGCGGACGTGGTGCCACGCGGAATGTCGTTCCTGCTCAACAGGAACCGGCTCAACGTCGCCATCAGCCGGGCCCAGTACGCCGCGGTCATCGTGCGCTCGGGGTCGCTGACCGAGTACCTGCCCAGCACGCCCGCGGGGCTGATCGAGCTGGGCGCTTTTCTGGCGTTGACGCAGCCGGCCTGATGACCGGCCCGGCCTTAGTCGCCGGACGAGTGGCGACCGTAGCCGGTCGGGTCGTCGTCGGCATCGCGGCGGTGCCGGTGACCGCGCGCGGAGCCGTTCTGCGGCCGTGGCGGCGGCGCGGGCCGATCGCGGGGGGTGGACCGGTATGGGCGCGCCGAGAGTTCGGTTACCGGACGGAAGCGCTCGCGGGTGTCGACATGGGAGCCGTTGTGCGCGAAACCGATTGGGCCACCGTTCGGAGCGGGTTTGTCGCGCCGACTGTGCCACGCGGACGGCGGGCGCGGGCGCGCGGGCCGATCGGCCGGCGTCCCGGCACCGCTTTCGCGCCCGTATGCCGCGCGCGATGCCGGGGCGGCCTCGGGTTCCCGAAGAAGGATGAATTCGACGTAGTCGTCGTCGTCATAGTCGTCGCCGAGCAGGTCGCCCGCCTCCGACCGGCCGCCGGCCACGGCCGACGGCGCATAGCCGATCAAGAACAAGGCGGCCACGATCCCGAACAGCGCGACGAACGCGGGCAACAGCACCGATTGCGACATGGCGGCCGCGAACGGGTCGCGCAGGAACTCGGGCAGTTGCAGCGTGGCGGGCGTCTCCTCGCCGACACCGCCGGACGGCTGCGGCGGCATCTCGGCGCCGATCCGTGCGGTCATGAACGCGGCCATGCCCGCGCTTCCGAGCACCGCGCCGAGCTGGCGGACCGAGTTGTACACGGCGGAGCCCGCGCCGGCCAGGCGCGGCGGCAGGTTGCGCGTCGCGGTGGCGGTCAGTGGCGACCAGACGAACGCCATCCCGACGCCCGACGCGAAGAACGGCAACACCAGCCGCCAGACCGGTGTCGTTGGGGACATCTCGAAGGTGAGCCAGGTCAGCGCTATCGCCAGCACCGAGAAGCCGAACCCGAGGACCGGGCGTGGATGGTATTTGTCGACCATCCTGCCGACGAAGGGGGCGAACGCTCCGTTGGCGATCGCCATCGGCGCGATCAGCAGGGCCGAGCGCGTCGGCGACAACCCGCACACGGCCTGCGCGTAGAACGTCAACGGCAGCATCATCGCGGTCGCGGCGAACGAGACGATGGCCACCCCGACGTTGCACAGGCCGAAGTCGCGGTCACGGAAGATCACCAGAGGAATCAGTGGCTCGTCGGTGTTCATCGACTGCCAGAACACGAACACCGTCATGAACCCGACTCCGGCGACCAGCATCGCCCAGATCCATGGCTGCCAGTGCGCGGCCTGGCCCTGTTGCAGCCCGAACACGATCAGGAACATCCCCGCACCGGACAGCGCGACGCCGACCACGTCGAACCGGTGCGACTGGGTGGGCAGCACCGGGACCAACCAGTACGCGAGCGCAAGCCCGGCCACGCCGATGGGGACGTTGACGAAGAAGATCCACTGCCACCCCAGCCCGTCGACCAGCACACCGCCGGCCAGCGGGCCCACCAGGCTGGCGACCCCGGCCGTGGCCCCCCACAGGCTGACCGCGACGCCGCGCCGCTCCGCCGGGAAGATCCGGGTGATCGTCGACAAGGTCTGCGGCGTGAGCACCCCGGCGCCGACACCCTGCACCACCCGGGCGGCGATCAGCATGGCGGCGCTGCCCGACAGCCCGCACCACACCGAGGCGACGGTGAACACCACCAGGCCGATCAGGTACAGGTTCTTGGGGCCGAACCGGTCACCGAGCCGCCCGGCCACCAGCAACACGACCGCGTAACCCAGCAGGTAGGCGCTGGTCACCCAGACCACCGTGTCGTAGCCGATGTGCAACTTGGTCATGATCGTCGGGTTCGCGATGGCGACGATGGTCGAGTCGACCATGATCATGAAGAAGCCGATCATCATCGCCCAGAGCGCGTTCCAGGGCCTCTGGGATTGCGGCGAGTTCTGGGTGAGGAAGTTCCAGCGCTTCGTGAGGTGGGCTGGGTTCGGCGCCGCGCGCCGGGTTACCCCGGACGACGGAGGCGTCGCCGCGGTCATCTACCCACCTCGTTTCAGCTTCCGAGGATGCCCGGCTGCGGGGGCTGGTCTGTCGACGGGCCCCCGGACCGTCACGGACATCCAGCCTGCATTATGGCCGCTGACGCAATTGAGGGCAGCGACGGACCCGATCCGGGGTACACCACGCGGAGGTTTCAAGTTCGGTCGGCGTTCCGGAGCGCGCACGTTAGCCTGGTAAGACGCCATTTGCAGGAGAGGCAAGATGCGGGCCCGACGGAAGCGGTCTTCGAACCGGTTTTTCAGCATGTCGCACGACGACCAGGCGCCGCCCACCAACGGCCGGCCCAAGACCTCCGCGCGGGCTTTGGCGCAGGTCATCGAGCGGAGCTCACGGATTCAGGGACCGGCTGCCGAGGCCTATGTGTCCCGGCTGCGCAACGCCCACCCGAGCAGCAGCCCGGCCGACATCCTCGCCAAGCTGCAGAAGCGCTACGTGGGCATGGTGACGGCCAGCGGCATGGCGGTTGGCGCGGTCGCGACGATCCCCGGCATCGGCACGCTGAGCGCGCTGTCTGCCGCCGCGGCCGAAACGGTGACGTTCCTGGAAGCCACCGCATTCTTCGTGTTGGCCGTCGCGGTGGTGTACGACATCCCCGCCGACCACCGGGAACGCCGCCGGGCCCTGGTGTTGTCGGTGCTGGTCGGCGACAACAGTAAGGCAGCGGTCGCCCAACTCTTCGGCCCGAGCCGCACCAACGGTGGCTGGATTTCCGAGAGCGTGGCCGCCGTGCCGCTGTCGTCGATGTCACGGCTGAACTCGCGACTGTTCAAATCGTGGGTCAAGCGATACACGCTGCGGCGCGGCGCCCTGGTGTTCGGCAAGGTGCTCCCGGTGGGCATCGGGATCGTCGTCGGGGCCGTGGGCAACTACTTCGCCGGCAAGAAGATCGTCCGCAACGCCGATCGGGCATTCGGCGCCCCGCCCGTGCGGTGGCCGCGCGCCCTGCACCTGGTGCCGCCGTTCCACGAAGCCGGCTAGCGCCCTGCGACCCCCGTCTCCCTGGCGAATTGCTGGCGAAAGGTTAGCCTTTATAGGGCGGGAAACGTAGAGCATCGCCACTGCTGTGACATGCTCCACAATCCGGGGGCCGAGAAATGTACAGGCGCCGTGCAACAGCTGCGTAAGCGCTTGCAGGACAGAGGAATTGAGGCGAACAGCGGTCGTGAGCAACATAAGTTCACCATTCGGGCAGAACGAATGGCTGGTCGAGGAGATGTACCGCAAGTTCCGCGATGACCCCTCGTCGGTGGATCCGAGCTGGCACGAGTTCCTCGTCGACTACAACCCCGAGCCGACCGGCGAACCGGCCTCGAGCGCCGGCGACGGCCAACCCGCCGCGCAAGCAAAACCCGAGCCGGTCACCCAGCCGGTCGCCCAGACCGCGGCGCCGGCCCAGCCCGCCGCGGGCAACGGTGCCGCCAGCGCCCCCGCGGCAGCACCGGCCAAAGCCAAAGCCCCGACTCCCCCGCCCGCGGAAGGCGACGAGCTGCAGACCCTGCGCGGCGCCGCGGCCGCCGTCGTCAAGAACATGTCCGCCTCGCTGGACGTGCCGACCGCCACCAGCGTTCGGGCCGTCCCGGCCAAGCTGATGATCGACAACCGGATCGTCATCAACAACCAGCTCAAGCGCACCCGTGGCGGCAAGATCTCCTTCACCCACCTGCTGGGTTACGCGCTGGTGCAGGCGGTCAAGCAGTTCCCGAACATGAATCGGCACTACGCCGAGATCGACGGCAAGCCCACCGCGGTCACACCCGCCCATACCAATCTGGGCCTGGCCATCGACCTGCAGGGCAAGGACGGCAAGCGTTCGCTGGTGGTGGCCGGCATCAAGGGTTGCGAGACGATGCGCTTCGCGGAATTCGTCTCCGCCTACGAGGACATCGTGCGCCGGGCCCGCGACGGCAAGCTGACCGCCGAAGACTTTGCGGGCGTGACGATTTCGCTGACGAACCCCGGCACCATCGGAACCGTGCACTCGGTGCCGCGGTTGATGGCCGGCCAGGGCGCCATCATCGGCGTCGGCGCGATGGAATACCCCGCCGAATTCCAGGGCGCGAGCGAGGAGCGCATCGCCGAGCTGGGAATCGGCAAGCTGATCACGCTGACCTCGACGTACGACCACCGGATCATTCAGGGTGCCGAATCCGGCGACTTCCTGCGCGCCATCCACGAGATGCTGCTGTCGGACGCGTTCTGGGACGACATCTTCCGCGAACTGGGCAACCCGTACCTGCCGGTGCGGTGGAGCACCGACAACCCGGACTCGATCGTCGACAAGAACGCCCGGGTGATGGAGTTGATTGCGGCCTACCGCAACCGCGGCCACCTGATGGCCGACATCGACCCGCTGCGGCTGGACGGCAGCCGCTTCCGCAGCCACCCCGACCTCGAAATCCTCAACCACGGGCTGACGCTGTGGGATCTCGACCGGGTGTTCAAGGTCAACGGCTTCGCCGGCTGCGAGTACAAGAAGCTGCGCGACGTGCTTGGCCTGCTGCGCGACGCCTACTGCCGCCACATCGGCGTGGAATACACCCACATCCTCGAGCCCTCGCAGCAAGAGTGGCTGCAGCAGCGCGTCGAGACCAAACACGTCAAACCGACGGTGGCCGAGCAGAAATTCATCCTGAGCAAGCTGAACGCCGCCGAGGCATTCGAGACGTTCTTGCAGACAAAGTACGTTGGGCAGAAACGGTTTTCGCTAGAAGGTGCGGAAAGCGTGATCCCGATGATGGACGCGGCGATCGACCAGTGCGCCGAGCACGGTCTCGACGAAGTGGTCATCGGGATGCCGCACCGCGGCCGGCTCAACGTGCTGGCCAACATCGTCGGCAAGCCCTACTCGCAGATCTTCAGCGAGTTCGAGGGCAACCTCAACCCGTCGCAGGCGCACGGTTCCGGTGACGTCAAGTACCACCTCGGCGCCACCGGCGTCTACCTGCAGATGTTCGGCGACAACGACATTCAGGTCTCGTTGACCGCGAACCCCTCGCACCTGGAGGCCGTCGACCCGGT
>NZ_LZKF01000120.1:0-53031 GCF_001672665.1 Mycobacterium sp. E2238
CGCGCCCGGCGGTGCCTGGATGGGCAGCGGTACCGGTGTGCCGGGGACATCGGGTGGTGCCTCGCCGGGGCGTGCGGCGATCGGGATGCCCGGCGACGGTGGCAGGCCGTTGGGGTTCGGTGGTGAGGCGGCTACGTCGATCGGCGCCGGGAAACTGCCACCGAACGGTCCGACGTCAACACCGGTGCACGGCAACGGGTTCCATGGCCGCGGCAGCGCGTCGGGTGGTGGGGTGTAGGAACACGCCGTTCCGGGTGGGACGGCCGGTCCCGGGTGATCGGGTGTGCCTTCGAGCACCGGCGGCGCGGGCGGTGGTGCGCCGTTGGGGAACCGGGTGCCGTTGGGGTCGGGCCAGCGGAACTCGGGCAGCCCGGCGCTGCGCCAGAAGTTCTCCGGGTCGATGCCGCGCTTCTTGAAGGCGGCGTCGACGAACGGCTGCAGAATCCAGTACGGCAGCAGGTTGGCTATGACGATCTTGAAGTACGGTCCCGACGCCACGGATTCCCCGAGCGATGCGGCGAATTGACCCACAGAAGTGAGACTTTGGGCGAGGTCGGCTTTGCGTGCCACGAGCAAGTCGCTGATGGCATGCAACTGCTCCAGCACGGCGTTCAGGCTCGGATTGTCGTTGATGAACCCCTGCACGTCGGCCGAGAAGGCGGAAATGTTGTGCAGCAACGCATCGATGGCTTGTCCGCGTTCGTTGAAGGCGGCCAGCAGTGTGTTCGCGTTGACCAGCAACCGGTTGATCTGCTCGCTTCGGTCACCGAGCACGCTGGCTACCTGGTGGGCCTGAGCGAGCAGGTGCTTGATCTGTTCGTCGCGTTTACCGATGCTGTCGGAGAATTTGGTCAAACTGTTGAGCGTGGCGGTCAGGCGTGGGGAAGTCTGATTGATGGTCTGCGACAGGACATTCAGCGACCGCTTGATGGTGTCGAGGTCCCAGCCCGTGGCGGCCTTGGTGATGTCGAAGTTCGCGTCGTAGATCTCATAGGGGATGGTGCTTTGGCCCAGCGGTAACACAGCCCCTGGTCGCAACGTCTGCGTTCCCCGCGACTCGATTTCGAGCACCTTCCTGCCCAGGATGTTGTCGGTCTTGATGGCGAGTCGGCTCTCGGTGCCAATCCTTTTGCCGCCGACGGAAAACTTGATCAGGACATGGTTGCCGTCGATCTCGAGCGCCTGCACCTTGCCGACGTTCACGCCGGAGATGCGCACCTTGTCGTTCTTTTTGAGTTGACCGGTGTTGGCGAACTGTCCGTAGTAGCTCGGACTGGCGAACAGCATCGGGATGCTGGTGAAGGTTTGGGCGACGGCGACGACGAGCACCAGCACGGTGATGCCCATCAGCCCGACCCGGCCGCGGTTGAATTCCGTCAGTATTCTCATTGCGGCGTGCACCTACCGGTCGGTTGCTGCCAGATCCGAACCGTGCGTACCGGACCGCCGGGCTGCAGGCCGTTCCACTTGATGGTGAGGTCGCAGACGTAGTAATTGCCCCAGTCCCCATACAGGCCGGTGCTGCGGCCGATCAGATTGAGCGCGGTCGGCATCGTGTGGATCAGGTCTCCCAGCTGATCGCGTTGGTCGACCAGTGGCTGCTGAAGGGCCTGTAGGTAGTTGATCTCCTTGTGCAGCAGAGCGCGGTTGTCCGCGAGCAGGTCGGCCACCGTGCCGGCGGCGTTGCTGATATAAGCGGTGGCGGCGGCCAGCGGGTCGGCGTGGTTCTTCAGGCCGGTGATCAATCGCTCGAAGTTGTCGACGGTGTGGTCGAATTCCTTGCGGTGCCGAACGGTGGTGTCCAGCACGAGATTCAGGTTGTTGATCACCTCACCGATGGCCTGATCGCGTTCGGCGATGTGCGCGGTCAGCCGCGCGGTCTGATCGAGGATGTCGTTGATCGTGCCGCCCTGGCCCTGGAACACGGTGATGATGGCCGACGCGATTGTGTTGGCTTTCTCCGGATTCAGCGCCCGAAACAGCGGCCTGAAACCACCGATCAGGGCGTCGAGATCCAGCGCCGGTGAAGTTCGAGACAGCGGAATGAAGCCGCCCGCCGGCAGGACCCGATCGGTGCCATCACCCTCGCCGCGCTTGAGCTCCAGGTAGCGATTACCGACCAGGTCGAGGTAGCGGATCTGCGCGGTCGTCGACTGGTAGAGCCGGATCGACCGGTCCACGTCGAAGTCCACCTGTACTCGCATGCTGTCGTCGAGCAGCCGCACTTTTCTGACCTTGCCGATCTCCACGCCCGCGGCACGGACGAACTGGCCGTCGCGCAGGCCGCTGACGCTACTGAACTCGGCGGTATAGCTGTCGGTGCTGTTGAAACGCATTTGACCGAACACCACCACGACCGCCAGCGTGATCAGCAGCAGCACCAGCGAGACGATGCCGAGCTTGATAGCGGTGCCGGTGACTTTCATGGGTTGATCGTGTTGTCTCCGACTTGACGGCCCCACACGTACTCGATTGCGTACGGCGAGCCGGTGTCTAAGTGGTTGTAGGGCGCAAGGCTGGCGCCGGTGTCCACCACGAGTTCCGGCGCGGGCCACAGATCGCGTGTGATGGGCTGCCAGCACCCCGGCGCACCTCCGGGCCCGCCGCGGGCGTTCACCCGCGGCAGATTGTCCGGATACACATAGGGATTCGGAGCCCCGCCGACCAGTCCGGCCAGCCCGAGGAGCCCCATGGTGGCCGCGGTGCCGGTCAAACCTGGGAGAGTCAGTAGGCCTCCCAAGCCCGATGTCATCTCGGTCATGGTTTTCATCGCGTAGCCGTTGCCGCCGCCCGTCGCCGCGTAGGCCCTGGGTTCCTCGTCGTAGTAGTTGCGGATGGTGCAGAAGATTTCGGGGCTGTAGGTGTCGAGCAGCTGGGCGGTGGGCACCAGATCGGCCATCCCCCGCTGCAGGTAGGGCCCTCCACGTCGGAAAACGTCCACACCGGCGTTGCCTAAGCCGCCGGCGGCCAACAGCGCGGCATCCAGGTCCGCTTCCTGCCGGTGCAGCGTGCGCGCTGTGATGACCGCGTTGTTGAGAGAGTCGAGCAGATCCGGTGCGGCGTTGGCGAAGATGTCGCCCAGGGCCGTCAACTGCCGGGTGTCATGCCGGGTCCGCGACATTTGCGGATTGATGTCGTCGAGGATGGCATTGCCGTTGACGATCGATTGCCCAAGCTGGTCGCCCAAGCCGGTCAATGCCTCAGCCGCCGCGGCCAGCGTCAGGTTCACCTTGACCGGATCCACCTTCTCCGCGATCGAGGTGAGCGTCTCGAACAACGTGTTGAGCTCCGTTACCACCGACCCGGCATAAATCACTTGCTTTGGGCTGATGTTCTGCGGCACAGGGTTCTTCGGCGAGGTCAACGACACGTACTTGTTGCCGAACACCGTGGTCGCTTCGATCTTGGCGTCCACATTGGCTGGGATCAGCTCGAGGTACTTCGGGTTTACGTCCAAGACGAACTTGGCCGCCGGTACGCCGTTACGCTGGATTACCGAAATACTGGCCACCCGGCCGATTTCCACGCCGTTGTAGGTGACCTTCGACCCCGGATCCATCACCAAACCGGCGCGGGGCGCCACCAGCGTCAAGGGCGTCTTCGGCGTGAACTGGCCCCGAAACTGCAACCACACCAACGTAAGCACCATCGCAGCGACAGCCGAGAACACCAGAGCCGTTGTCTTGTACGGGGGGATACGTGACGGGTTCTCCTGCACCGGGGTCGTCATGGCGGCTACCCGGTGAGGTTGAAGTTCGGGTTTTTGCCGTAGACCGCCGTCGCGGTCAGGACGACGATGATCACGATTGTCACCACCGACAGCCGCATCGAGCGGCCGACCGCTTCACCGACACCGACCGGCCCGCCGGTGGCGGTGTAGCCGTAGTAGCAGTGGGTGGTCATCACGACCACCGCAGCCGGGAGCACCTGTGCGAACGACCAGCCCACGTCGTCGAGGCGCAGGAATGTATGGAAGTAGTGGTTGTAGGTGCCGGTGGACTGCCCGTAGAAAAGCACGGTGGTGACCTGTGCCGAGAGGAAGGACAAGGTGATCGCCAGCCCGTAGAGCGGGATGATGACGACGAGACCCGCCACCACCCGGGTGGAGGCCAGATAGGCGACCGATCGGATGCTCATCACTTCGAGCGCGTCGATCTCCTCGCTGATACGCATGGCGCCCAGTTCGGCGGTGGCGCCGGCACCGACCGTGGCGGCAAGTGCTTGACCGGCGGCGACCGGCGCGACAAATCGCACATTGACCAGTGCGGCCAAAAAGCCGGTGAAGGCGTCGGCACCGACGTTGCCCAGCGTCGCAAAGCCTTGGATGGCGACCAGTGAGCCCGCGGACAGGGTGATGAGGCCGATGATGGTGGCGGTGCCACCGACCACGGCCATCGCGCCGGTGCCCATCCCCATCTGGGCAATCATGCGCAGCAGCTCTCTGCGGTAGTGGCGTAGGGCGAAGGGGATCTGCCCGACTGCGGCCATCGCGAACCAGACCATCTGCCCGACTTCGACCATTAGCCGGGCCGGGGCGTCACCGTATTCACGGAGGGCAGTGGCTGCCCGCGGGAAGCGGATGCGCAGCGAGGGGGTCGCGGTAGCCGTTGCCATGTCAGCGGCCTGTCCCGAACCGGACACCGATCGTGGTCAGTGCCGCGTTGACGGCGAAAAGCGCGATGAAGCACAGCACCACCGTCTCGTTGACGGCAGTGCCCAGGCCCTTGGATCCGCCGCGCACGATCAGCCCGCGATAACAGCCGACCAGGCCGGCGATCAGCCCGAACGTCGCGGCCTTGATAATCGCGATCACGACCTCGGGCAGGCCGGTAAGCGCTGTCAGCGTGGACACGTAGCCACCGCTCGAGACGTTCTGCACGTACACGCTGAACACATAGGCGCCCGCTAGCCCGACGGCGACCACGAGGCCGTTGAGCAGCACCGCGACGATTGTCGAGGCGACGACGCGGGGGACCACCAGCCGGTGGATCGGGTCGATGCCGAGCACTTCAAGGGCATCGATCTCCTCGCGGATCGTGCGCGCACCGAGGTCGGCGCAGATCGCGGTGCCGCCCGCACCGGCGACGACCATCACCGTCACGATCGGGCCGAGCTGGGTGACCGCGGCGATCCCGGCACCAGCACCAGAGGTGTCCGCGGCGCCGAACTCGCCCAGTAGGACATTGAAAGTGAAGATGAGCAGCACGGTTTCCGGGATGGACAGCGCGATAGCGGGCAGCAGCGATACCCGCATGAGGAACCAGCCGGCCACGATGAACTCACGCCATTGGAAAGGCCGTGCGAGGGCTTTGCCGGTGAGCGCGCACATGCGGAAGAACCCGCCGGCCACTTCCGCCCCCGCCCGGAGGTGGTTTCCGAATTTGCCGACGGCCACAGTCAAGGTAGTCATCGGGGCGAGGCCTGACGTGGCGCATGAGCTTGCGCTGTTGATCGCCCGAGGGAACGGATCTGGGTCGGCGTGTGGTAGCCGACCGGACTACCGAATCGCATCGTCTGCTCAAGCGGGTCATGCAGTCTCGTGAGCCCGACATGGCGTTGGCGGTCGCGATCACGATCCGCAGGCTTGCCGCCATACCGCCAGTGCTGCGAAAAGCGATTCGTTAGAGCGCATTTCGGGAATCCGCCGAAAGACGCCGATATCCGACGGCATCGCCTCGACTCCGGGCACGACGGTGCGAGGTGCGACCCGCCGCATAGCTCGTCACCGGGCTCCAGCCACGGGCCGGTCACTTGCGCCCCTTGACCGGCGTCCTCCGCCCCGCTCCGACTCCCCGTCGGTTGTGCCACGCAGCCACTATGGCATTCGACTGTACGGACAGTCAATAACGACGCGGGCGCGGAATGAACGGCGGATGGCCGCGCCGGAGTCTTTGGGCTGCTCCACTATCGCGACCCTTTGGCGACTTGGCCCTTGCGCTACCCTCGGCGCGTCACGAGAGGCACGTCCATCCCGTTTTGGTCGGCGAACAAATCGACTGTACGTAGATGCGCGACTAGGGGGCATCGACTACGGGTCAATTACCCGCTCCTGCAGTGCATTTCGCTGCCGACTGCGCGGCCTGTCATCCCGTTGCGGCGGTGAGGGATTCGGCACGGCCGAGACGACGTCCGCGGAAGGGTCGCCCACTTGCTCAGCGCCAGGTGGTCGAGCAGCAGCCCGCCGAGCGAGCCGCCACATGGGTACTGCCGCGTCGCCGGTTGTCACTCAACCGCTCTACCTTGCGCTGGCGTGCCACCTTCGCGTTGCCGGCGAGCATCCGTGGGGCTTCGGACGTGTAAATGGTTGCGGCTATGCGCTTGTACGCCGCCGACCGGTGGTCCCATGGCGGCCGCAGGACCTCGAGCCGGCGAGCCGGAGGAAATTCCCCGAGTTCCCACCACATGATCTTTGGTCCAGAAGTGATCAACGATGGTGTCCCCGGACACCCCAAGCTCCTCGGCGATATCGCCGAGATTTGTTCTGTCATAGGCACGTTCAGCGACCTAGCGCACGAACGCTTCAAGGATCTTACGATTACCGGGCACGCGGTGTGGCGTCAGCCCTCGGCATAACTAACCGTACGAGCGGTCAATTATCACTCGTTCCGCGCATCCTCCCCGGTTGCGCCGCGACCGGTCGCCTGGTCCGGCGCGGGGTATTGACGGCGTTGCCGGCTCTGGCTGCGACGGCATCAGCCCCCATAGCGCCTGCTCGCGAAGAACGGCACCATGCCGTACGTCAAAACGCCCTGCGGCCAGTGCTCTTACCCGGTGCGGTTACGACAAACATCTTCGAGCCGGGTGCTGACTTAATCTCACCGGCCGCGTACATGGTCATGAGGTCTCTGCCATCGCTGTCGGCAACGCAGACATAGGTGTCCGTCTCCGCGTCATAGTCGAAGCTGTCCCAAGCCAATACGAAGGCCAAGCAGTTGCCGTCGCGGTCGGCGATCACCAGCTTGTGCACGCCTGACTCTTTTAATAGCTCGGCATCCCGCACGCGCTGCTGAGGGGCTCCGTTGGTGTGAAGCGTTAGGCTGTCTAACATCTGTACTCCCTTGGCGAGGTTCTCTCCTCCGATCCGAACGCGCGAATGCTCCGGACCAAGGCCAGTGTCTCTCCGAATGCCGCCCCCGACCAGGGCATTACGACCCATCCTCAAGGGCTCGTGAGTCGCCCGACCAAGAGGGCGAAATTCGAAGGCCTGCAGGATTCGCCAACGATTCGCACCCACGCGCAAACCGTTCGCAACTGTTGCCCGATCGATCACGACCGGGGTGGCAGCAGACGGCCTCACGAGCATGTCGGCACGGAGGCCGGTGGGAGCCAACCGTGCTTGGCCCCGCCGGAGCCACCCCGCCCTTCAACCTCCCAACCCCTTGGTTGACAATCGATCCAACACCCACTTCGTCTGAAGTCCACACGTCACGTCAAAGGAGACACGAGCATGGCTGAAGCCGTCATCGTCGAGGCAGTGCGCTCACCGATCGGGAAGCGCAACGGCGGGTTGTCCGGGGTGCACCCGGCGGACCTGTCAGCGCAGGTGCTCAACGGATTGGTGGAGCGGGCGGGCGTCGACCCCGGGATCGTCGACGACGTCATCTGGGGCTGCGTCATGCAGGCGGGCGAGCAGGCCCTCGACATCGGCCGCACCGCCCTGCTGGCCGCCGGGTGGCCGGAGACCGTCCCGGGCGTGACCGTCGACCGCCAGTGCGGCTCGAGCCAGCAGTCCATCCACTTCGCGGCGGCCGGCGTGGTGGCCGGGCACTACGACGTCGTGGTGGCCGGGGGCGTGGAGTCGATGTCGCGCACGCCGATGGGCTCGTCGCTGGCCAACGGTGGGCGGCCCTACCCCAAGGCATTCCTGGACCGCTACGAAGGGCAGATCCCCAACCAGGGCCTCGGCGCGGAGATGATCGCCGAGCAATGGGGCCTGGACCGCACCGCGCTCGACGAGTTCTCCCTGGGCTCGCACGAAAAGGCAGCGGCCGCACAGGATTCCGGTGCCTACGACGACCAGATCGTGGGAATTAAGGACCAGGACGGCAACGTGGTCCTCAAGGACGAAGGCATCCGCCGGGGCACCCCGATGGAGAAGATGGCGTCGCTGAAGCCGGCGTTCAAGGAAGACGGCGTCATCCACGCCGGCAACTCGTCGCAGATCTCCGACGGCGCGGCCGCCCTGCTGTTCATGTCCGCCGAGAAGGCCAAGGAGCTCGGCCTCAAGCCGATCGCCAAGGTGCACACCGCGACGCTGGCTGGGGCCGACCCGGTGATCATGCTGACCGCGCCCATCCCGGCCACCCAGAAGGTGCTCAAAAAGTCGGGACTCTCCATCGGCGACATCGGGGCTTACGAGGTCAACGAGGCGTTCGCACCCGTTCCGCTGGCGTGGCTGAAAGACATTGGTGCCGACGAGAAGAAGCTCAACCCGAATGGCGGCGCGATCGCGCTCGGCCACCCGCTCGGCGGCTCCGGGGCGCGGCTGATGACCACGTTGCTGTACCACATGCGGGACAAGGGAATTCGCTACGGCCTGCAGACGATGTGCGAAGGTGGTGGCCAGGCCAACGCCACCATCGTGGAGCTGTTGTGACGGACGCCGCCACCGATCAGCCGGCGGTGCTGGTCGAACGACGCGGCAACGTCATGGTGATCACCATCAACCGGCCCGAGGCACGCAACGCGGTCAACGGCGCCGTCAGCATCGGCGTCGGGGACGCGCTCGACGCGGCGCAACACGACCCTGACGTACGGGCCGTGGTGATCACCGGCGCCGGCGACAAGTCGTTTTGCGCCGGCGCCGACCTCAAGGCGATCTCGCGCCGGGAGAACCTGTATCACCCCGAGCACGGCGACTGGGGCTTCGCGGGTTACGTGCACCACTTCATCGACAAGCCCACCATCGCGGCGGTCAACGGCACCGCCCTGGGTGGGGGTACCGAGCTGGCCCTGGCCAGTGACCTGGTGGTGGCGGACGAGCGGGCCAAGTTCGGCCTGCCCGAGGTCAAACGCGGGCTGATTGCGGCCGCGGGTGGCGTGTTCCGGATCGTGCAGCAGCTGCCGCGCAAGGTGGGGATGGAGCTGCTGCTGACCGGTGAGCCGATCACCGCCTCCGACGCCTTCGAATGGGGCCTGATCAACCAGGTGGTCGAGGCGGGCACGGTGCTGGAAGCCGCACTGGCCCTGGCCGCCCGGGTGACCGTCAACGCACCACTGTCCGTGCAGGCCAGCAAGCGCATCGCCTACGGCGTCGACGACGGGGTCGTCACCGACGAGGAAGCGGGATGGCAGCGCACCATGAAAGAGATGGGCACTCTGCTGCGCTCCGAAGACGCCAAGGAGGGGCCGCTCGCTTTCGCCGAGAAGCGGGAGCCGGTCTGGAAGGCGCGCTAGCCCGGTGACGCTGCGCTAGGTCGCCAGGACGTTCACCCCGCGCTGGAACGCGGCGGGCAGCAGCGTGCATGCCGGCACGATGGCACGGCGCGCGAGCGGTGGGGTGCTGGCCAACACCAGGCCACGGGTGAGTAACCGGTAGTTGCGGGTAATCCGTTGCCACGCAAGCTCATACGACGACGGACTCTCGTCGGCGATCGCGGCGACCGCCGCGGCCGCTTGCTTGACTGCCAGGCTGATGCCTTCGCCCGTCAGTGCGTCTTCGTACCCCGCCGCGTCGCCCACGAGCAGCACCCGCCCCGCGACCCGGCGGGAGACCACCTGCCGCAACGGCCCGCACCCGCGCGCCTCGCCGCGGCCGGCACCCTCTAATTGCCCGGCCAGCCTTGGGAACCAGGCGAGGTCGGGTCGACCCGGCGACAAGATCGCCACGCCAACGAGGTCCGGTTCCACCGGGGTGACGTATGCCTCGCCCCAGCGTGACCAGTGCACCTCGACGAATTCCGACCATGCCGGCACCCGGTAATGCCAACGGACGCCGTAGCGCCGCGGCGTCCCCGCCGTCGCCGTGATTCCGACGGACCGCCTGACCTGAGAGTGCAGTCCGTCGGCCGCCACTAACCATTTCGCGCGCACGCCGGCGGCCGTCACCCCGTGCGCGTCCTGCTGCACGGTGGTCACCCGCGTCCGAAGCCATTCGGTGTCTTGCTCTTTCGCGCGCGCGGCCATTGCCGCGTGCAACGTCGTGCGCCGCACCCCCCGGCCCGGCCCGTTGCGAAACCGGGCCTGCGCCCGGCGGTGTTCGCTGACGTAAGCGATGCCGTGAAAGGGCATGCCGACCGGGTCGACCCCGAGCGCCGTCAGCTCGGCAAGCCCGCCCGGCATGAGGCCCTCACCGCACGCCTTGTCGATGGGGCCCTCGCGCGGGTCGGCGACGATCACCGAAAGTCCTTGGCGGCGTGCGTGTAACGCCGTGGCCAGGCCGCCCGGGCCGCCGCCGACGATCAACAGGTCGGTGTCGTAGTCGGTCATGTATAACCCAGCGCCGAGTTCTCGACCTGCAGCCGCACCCTCAGCAGCGCCGCGTTCGCCAGGGTGAAGATGCCCGCAGTCAGCCACGCCGTGTGCACCAACGGCAGCGCCAACCCCTCAGCCACCACTGCAACATAGTTCGGATGGTGCAGCCACCGGTAGGGACCCTGACGCACCAGCGGGGCCTGCGGCAGCACGATCACCCTGGTGTTCCATCGCCGCCCCAGCGTGGCGATGCACCACCAGCGCAGGCCCTGGCTGAGCGCCACCACCGCCAGCATCGGCCAGCCCAGCCAGGCGATGAACGGCCGGTGCAGTGCCCACGGTTCGAGAACGCAGCCGACCAGCAGCCCGGTGTGGATGAGCACCATCACCGGATAGTGCGGTCGGCCAAATTCCTTGGCGCCCTGGGCAAACGACCACTGCGCGTTGCGCTTGGACACGACCAGCTCCACGACGCGTTCGATCCCGACCGCGAGGACCAGCAGGTAATACATGTCTCCACTATCCGTTGACGAGGACTGCTTGTACCGGGTCCACGGTGCCGCCGCCGCGCCGGTTCACCCGCCGCGAGCGTAACCACCCGGCGAAAATCCGGGCCGGGAATCCCGGTGGCGTCACGTACGCGCCACCGGCCGAGCTCCGCCCGCTAGGTTGGACAGTATGCGGATCCTCGTCACCGGCGCCACCGGCTATGTCGGATCGCGGCTGGTCACGGCGCTGCTGGCGGACCGGCACCACGTCATGACGGCCACCCGGAACCCCGAGCGCCTAAGACGGTTCGGCTGGTTCGACGACGTCACGCCGGTGGCCTTCGACGCCGCGGATCCCGCGTCGACCCGGGCGGCTTTCGCGAGCTCCGGCCCCATTGACGTGGTCTATTACCTGGTGCACGCCATCGGCCAGCCCGGCTTCCGCGACGCCGACAAGGCCTCCGCCGCCAATGTGGCCGCGGCGGCCAGGGCTGCCGGGGTGCCACGCATCGTCTACCTGGGCGGATTCGTGCCCGCCGACGAGATCTTGTCCGAGCACCTGACCAGCCGGGCCGAGGTGGCCGAGGCCCTCGCGGTCCCGGACGGCCCGGAGCTGGTGTGGCTGGGCGCGGCGATGATCGTCGGCGCCGGCTCGACCTCGTTCGAAATGATGCGTTACGTCGGAGACCGCTTTCCGCTCATACCCATCCCGAGTTGGATGGACAACCCGATCGACCCGATCTCCATCCGCGATGTCCTGTATTACCTCGTCGCCGCGGCTGACGCCGAGCGGTTGCCGGCCGGCGCGTACGACATCTCCGGCCCGGACACGACGTCCTACCGGGAGCTGCTCAAGACGTATGCGCGAATCTCCGGCAGGTGGCACGCCGGGCTTCCTGTCGGCCGGGTCGACACCGGGCTGGCATCGCTGATCACCGGCGTCGCGCTCCCGGTGCCGCCGGGGCTGGCCGGCGACCTGGTCGAATCGCTGGACCATCCGATGGTGGCGTCCCACAGCGACCTACGCGACCGGGTGGCCGACCCGCCCGGTGGGTTGCTCGGCGTCAAAGACGCCATTGCCTTAGCCTTGGCCGATCAGTCGAATCGCCCGCGGCCGGTGAACGCTCTGGCCGATCCCCATCATCTGGCCGACACCGATCCCGTGTGGGCCGGCGGCGACGCGCGGCGCATCCGCCACGTCGCAGGCCGACTCACCCCGCCCGTCGTGCGCCCGGCCCTCCGCCTGGTCAACAGCGTCCCCGGGCCCGTTGCGGGCGCGCTGCGAACCGGCATCGACATCCTGACCTCGCTGACCCCGAAGGTGCGTCTCGCATGAGCCAGTCAACCGCCCCGTCCAACACCGGCACGCTGTCCGAGTGGCGCCGGGCGCTCACCAAAGTCGCTGTGCCGCACCATGAGTCGCCTGCCGTCGTGCGGCGTCGCCGGATCATCGTGGCCGTCACGGTGGTCATCGGTGCCGTGGTGCTCGGGTTTTCGTTGCGGCGCCACCCGGGGGATTCGAGCTTCTACTGGCTGACTTTGGCGCTGGCGGGGGTGTGGGTCGCCGGCGGGTTCGCGTCGGGCCCGCTGCATCTGGGCGGCATCTGTTGGCGCGGACGCAACCAGAGGCCGGTCATCACCGGGACGGCGATCGGTCTGCTGCTCGGCGGGGTCTTCGTGATCGGCGGGCTGATAGCCCGGGAGATCACGCCCGTGGCGGAGCTGATCACCAGGGTGCTGGAATACGCCCACCACGGGTGGTATCCGGTGATCGTGGCGATCACGCTCGTCAACGGCGTCGCCGAGGAAGTGTTCTTTCGCGGCGCGCTCTACACGGCCCTGGGCCGGTATCACCCCGTCCTGATTTCGACCATCCTCTACACGATCGCGACGCTGGCCAGTGGCAACCCCATGCTCGGCTTCGCCGCCATCATCCTGGGGACGGTGTGTGCATTCGAGCGCCGGGCGACCGGCGGTGTTTTGGCGCCGGTGCTCACCCACTTGGTGTGGGGGCTGATCATGGTGCTCGTGCTGCCGCCGATGTTCGGGGTATGAGCTAACCGGTCGTCGAACTCGCGACGTCGCGCGCCAGGGCGCGCATCGCGGCGGCCTGCCGCGGCCGCGCGAGTAACCAGTACGCCCGTCCGGGGATGCCGCTGGGGAGGAAGATCGACCGCTGCGTGAGCCGGCTGCCGCCTTCCTTGCGGGGCGCGACGGTGATTTCCAGCCATTGCTGCCCGAGCTTGTGCCTTCGCGCTCGCAGCCGCATCCCGGAGCCGGGTTCGGCCTCTTGTACCGTCCAGCGGCCGCCGCGCGCGGCTCTGCCCACGGCGTTTTCCAGAGCCCTCCACACGTCCTCGGGCCCGGCCTCGATCGCGGCAATCTGAACCTCGGTGTAGACGATCTCGCCGGCCCACTCGGGGTCGCTGGGCAGCAGGTTGGCCGGCTCGGTCCGCAACGACGACCAGGTGGCGTCGGGCAGCCCGCGCTGAGCCCGATTGAGCGCGAGTTCGACGGCCCGGCGGTAGGCGGTCAGGCCGCCGGGCGGCGGGGCGATGATGCTGTCGATGTCGTGGTTGCGCATGATCGCGTCGCATTCCAGCGATTCGATCAGCGGCCGCGCCAATCCCGGGGGAATCGGCGTCACCGTGCCCACCCAGAGGCTGGCGATCGTCGGTGTCAGGAACGGCAGCACGATCAGATATCGCTTGCCCAACCCCGCCACGTCGGCGTAGACGCGCATCATGTCGCCGTACTCCAGGACGTCGGGCCCACCGATGTCCCACGTCCGCGATGACGGCACCGGCGCCGTCGCCGCCGCGACCAGGTAGTACAGCACGTCGCTCACCGCGATCGGCTGGATCTTGTTGTGCACCCACTTCGGAGTGGTCATCACCGGCAACCGGTCGGTGAGGTGGCGGATCATCTCGAAGGATGCCGAGCCGGAACCGACGACGACCCCGGCCTGCAGCACGACGGCCTCGATGCCGGACTCGATGAGGGCCTCGCCCACGGCCTTGCGGGATTCCAGGTGCGGTGACAGCTTGCGACCTTCGGGATGCAGCCCGCTGAGATACACCACCCGGCGAACCCCGGCGCGGCGCGCCGCGGTCACGACGTTGCGGACCGCGCGCGTCTCCTCGTCGGCGAAATTCTCCGACGTGCCCATCGAGTGGACCAGGTAGTAGACGACGTCGATCCCGTCGAACGCGGCGACCAGCGAATCGACGTCGCCCAGGTCGCCGCGTGCGACCTCCGCCTGTTGTCGCCACGGAACGTCCGCCAGCTTCGCCGGGTTGCGCGCCAAGGCGCGCACCTGATGGCCCTCGTCGAGCAGTCGCGGCACCAACCGGCCGCCGATGTAGCCGGTCGCTCCGGTCACCAGGCAGCGCATCGGTTCAACCATCGGTTCTCCGTTCCTCGAGAGGGGAGGCTGACGCGACAGGATTGCCGGAACGATGCGGGACTAAAAGCCCTCGGCCGAACGAATTCAGCGGTCGGTGAAGTCCGGCGTGCGGCGCTGCTGGAAAGCGGTTGCGCCCTCGACGAAGTCGTGAGATCGCAGCAGCACGGCCTGCCCCTCGTACTCGCGCTGCAAAGCCGGATCCAACTGGGGGAGCGTGGCCGCGTTGATGGCGAGCTTGGTCTTGCCGAACGCCGCGACCGGTCCCGCCAGCAACCTGGCGATCACCTCGTCCACCTCGGCCTCGAATTCGTCGGCCGGGTAGACCGCGCTGACCAGTCCCCAGGACAGCGCGTCGGCGGCGGGCAGCCGTTCGGGCAGCAGCGCCATGTGCATCGCCCGGATTCGGCCGACGGCCGCGGCGATCAGTGCGGACGCACCGCCGTCGGGCATCAGGCCGATCTTGGTGAACGCGAGCATGAAAAAGGCGCTCTCCGAAGCCAATACGACGTCGCAAGCCAGGGCCAGGGAAACCCCGACGCCGGCCGCGGGGCCCTGGACCACCGCGACCACCGGGTGCGGCACCGCGGCGATCGCCCGGATCAGGCGGTTGATCTCCACGACGATCTCGTCCGGCGGGACCCCGGTGCTGGACACGTCGTCGGCGCTGATGCCCGCGCCGGAACAGAATCCCCGGCCCGCACCGCCGAGGCGCACCACCTTGACCTCCGGGTCGGTGGCCGCCCGCTCCATCGCGTCGGCGATGCCGGTAATCACCGGCAGGGTCAGCGAATTGAGGCTGTCGGCCCGGTCGATGGTCACCGACAGCACGCCGTCGGACGACGTGACGGAAAGGCCTGCGACGGGGGTCAGGGTGTCGATCGCGGATTGCGCCATGGGCTCACCCTAAGTGACCGGGCTGCGCGCCGGTCCGGGGCGGCTGCGAAGATGCCAACTACAACGGGCGTCAGAGCAGACGAAAGGTCGGTAGATCGTGGCTGGACCGCTGAAGGGACTTCGGGTCGTCGAGTTGGCCGGCATCGGGCCGGGTCCGCACGCGGCGATGATCTTGGGGGATCTGGGTGCCGACGTGGTGCGCATCGATCGGCCATCGACTGGCCCGGGTGGTGTCGCCAAGGACGCCATGCTGCGCAACCGGCGTGTGGTGACCGTCGACCTCAAGTCCGACGAGGGACGTGCCGTCGTGCTCAAGCTCGTCGCCAAAGCCGACGTGTTGATCGAGGGCTTCCGCCCCGGCGTCACAGAGCGGCTCGGCCTCGGGCCCGAGCAGTGCGCCGAGGTGAACGAGCGGCTGATCTACGCCAGGATGACCGGCTGGGGACAATCCGGCCCGCGCAGTCAGCAGGCGGGCCACGACATCAACTACATCTCCCTCAACGGGATCCTGCACGCCATCGGCCGGGCGAACGAGCGGCCGGTGCCGCCACTGAACCTGGTCGGCGACTTCGGCGGCGGCTCGATGTTCTTGTTGGTCGGCATCCTGTCCGCCCTGTGGGAGCGGCAGAACTCCGGCAAGGGTCAGGTGATCGATGCCGCGATGGTCGACGGTTCCAGCGTGTTGATCCAGATGATGTGGGCGATGCGGGGATTGGGCATGTGGTCGGACGTGCGCGGGACCAACATGCTCGACGGCGGCGCGCCCTACTACGACACCTACGAGTGCGCCGACGGGCGTTACGTCGCGGTGGGCGCCATCGAGCCGCAGTTCTACGCGGCCATGCTGTCCGGGCTGGGCCTGGATGCCGCCGACCTGCCGCCGCAGAACGACGTGAGCCGCTGGCCCGAGCTGCGCGCGGCGCTGACGGCGGCCTTCGCCGCCCACGACCGTGACCACTGGGCGAAGGTGTTCGCCGATTCCGACGCGTGCGTGACGCCGGTGCTGGCGTTCGGCGAGGTGGACAGCGAGCCGCACATCACCGAGCGGAACACCTTCTACGAGGTGGACGGCGGCCTGCAGCCGTTGCCTGCCCCGCGGTTCTCCCGCACCACGCCCGACGTGCCTCGGCCTCCGGCCGCCCCCCTGGCCGACGTCGAAGCTGTGCTGAACGACTGGGTATAGTCGCCAACCAACTGGTTGGCTGGACTCAAGGAAGGACTCGCATGGAAATCAAGGACGCCGTAGCCGTCGTCACCGGGGGCGCCTCGGGCCTCGGCTTGGCCACCACCAAGCGGCTGCTGGACGCCGGGGCGCAGGTGGTGGTGATCGACCTACGGGGCGAAGAGGCCGTCCAAGAGCTCGGCGAGCGCGCCCGCTTCGTGCAGGCCGACGTCACGGACGAGGCGGCCGTCAGCAAGGCGCTGGACACCGCCGAATCGCTGGGCCCGGTGCGCATCAACGTCAATTGCGCCGGCATCGGCAACGCCATCAAGACGCTGTCCAAGGACGGCCCGTTTCCGCTGGACGCGTTCAAGAAGGTGGTCGGGGTCAACCTGATCGGGACGTTCAACGTGCTGCGGCTGGCCGCCGAGCGCATCGCCAAGACCGAACCGGTCGGTGAGGAGCGCGGCGTCATCATCAACACCGCGTCGGTCGCCGCGTTCGAAGGCCAGATCGGCCAGGCCGCTTACTCGGCGTCCAAGGGCGGCGTGGTCGGCATGACGCTGCCGATCGCGCGCGACCTGTCGCGCGAGCTCATCCGCGTGGTAACCATCGCGCCGGGATTGTTCAAGACCCCGCTGCTGGGCTCGCTGCCCGAGGAGGCGCAGAAGTCGCTGGGCAAGCAGGTTCCACACCCGGCCCGGCTGGGGGACCCCGACGAGTACGGCGCGCTCGCGGTGCACATCATCGAAAACCCGATGCTCAACGGCGAAGTCATCCGCCTGGACGGCGCCATCCGCATGGCTCCTCGCTGAGGCCGCCAAACACGAAAGCCCCCCGCGTTGAGCGGGGGGCTTTCGTAACGGAGCAAGAACTTATCGGCGGAACCATCGACTGACGGCGGGTTCGGCCATTAACAGGCGGGCGAGCATGCTCATAGTCGGACCTCAGCTCGCCGCTTGCAGTTCGTCGAACTGCTCCGAGGTCTCGCCTTCCACCAGGACGTCGCCGTGGTAGAGGGCTTCGAAGTCAACCTTGATGACGTCGGCACTTGTGTCGTCGATCCACATGACACTGAGCGTATGGGCCACCATTAAGGAATCTTTGAGTCACGATTCGGAAAACCGTGGCAATTTACCGCTCGGTAGGTTGTACGCGGCCGACCGCGGCGTTTAGCCCCGTGACCTGCTTAGTTGCCACACATTTTTCTGGCCGGACTCTTACTGTCGCCGCGGTTTAAAACGCCGCATTGAACCGTGCGGCCGCCGCCGCCCGTGCTTAAAGAGGAATCTGTTTGACGCGTGAAAATTAGCGTTTGTTAAGTTGCGCGGGTACGCCAGCGGCCAGGGCGATCAGCACCGGCGGCGGAAGGGCTCGACATGCTGCAGGGGATCGCCCGGTTGGCCATCGCGGCGCCGCGCCGCATCATCGCAATAGGTGTCCTGGTCTTCATCGCCGCCGCGATCTTCGGCATCCCCGTCGCCAAGAGCCTGTCGCCCGGGGGCTTCCAGGATCCGCGCTCGGAGTCCGCCCACGCGATCCAGGTGCTGACCGACAAGTTCGGGCAGAGCGGTCAGCAAATGCTGATCCTGGTGACAGCGCCCGGGGGCACCAACAGCGAACAGGCCCGCACGGTGGGGACCGACCTGGTCAACGGGCTGCAGAAGTCACCGTTGGTCTACAACGTGTCGTCGCCGTGGACGGTCCCCCCGGCGGCGGCCGCCGACCTGATCAGTCGCGACGGCAAGTCGGGCCTGCTGGTCGTCAACCTCAAGGGCGGCGAGAACTACGCGCAGACCAACGCCCAGACCATCGCGGACCAGTTCATCCACGACCGTGACGGCGTGACCGTCAGCGCCGGCGGCGCGGCGATGCAGTACGCCCAGATCAATACCCAAAACCAGGCCGATCTGCTGGTGATGGAGATGATCGCGCTCCCGCTGAGCTTCCTGGTCCTCATCTGGGTGTTCGGCGGGCTGCTGGCGGCCGCTTTGCCGATGGCGCTGGGCGCCCTGGCCGTCGTCGGTTCGATGACGGTGTTGCGGCTGATCACGTTCAGCACCGAAGTGTCGATCTTCGCGCTCAACCTGAGCACCGCGTTGGGCCTGGCGCTGGCGATCGATTACACACTGCTGATCGTCAGTCGCTACCGCGACGAGCTGGCCGAGGGCAGCGACCGGGAAGAGGCGCTGATCCGGACCATGGCGACCTCCGGGCGCACGGTGCTGTTCTCCGCGGTCACCGTGGCGTTGTCCATGTCGGCGACCGTGGCGTTCCCGATGTACTTCCTCAAGTCGTTCGCCTACGCCGGTGTGGCCACCGTGGCCTTCGTCGCGACCGCCTCGATCGTGATCACGCCGGCCGCCATCGTTCTACTGGGCCACCGGCTGGACACGCTGGACGTGCGCCGGCTGCTGCGCCGCGTCTTTCGGCGCCCCGAGCCGGTGCACAAACCCGTCGAGCAGCTGTTCTGGTACCGGTCGAGCAAGCTGGTGATGCGCCGCTGGGCGCCGATCGGCCTGACCGTCGTCGCATTGCTGCTCCTGCTCGGCCTGCCGTTCCTCGGCGTGAAATGGGGCTTCCCGGACGACCGGGTGCTGCCGCGTTCGACCTCGTCCCACCAGGTCGGTGACCGACTCCGCAACGATTTCGCCGACGACTCCGACACGTCCGTGCCGGTCGTCATTCCCGATGCGCGTGGCGTGAGTCCGGCGGACCTGGACCGATACGCCTCGGACTTGTCGCGAGTTCCCGACGTGTCGGACGTGTCGGCTCCGGGCGGGACGTTCGTCGGCGGGAACCGAACGGGACCGCCCGCCGGGGCCACCGGGCTGGCCGACGGCAGCGCCTTCCTGACGGTCAGCAGCACGGCGCCGCTGTTCTCGCCGGCCAACGACGCCCAGCTCAAGCGGTTGCACGAGGTGCCCGGGCCGGCCGGCCGGGCCGTCGCGATGGGTGGTGTCGCCCAGGTCAACCGCGACAGCGTGGACGCGGTCACCGACCGGCTTCCGCTGGTGCTCGGGCTGATGGCCGCCATCACGTTCGCGCTGCTGTTCTTGCTCACCGGCAGCGTGGTACTGCCGGCGAAGGCGCTGGCCTGCAACATCCTCTCGCTGACCGCGGCCTTCGGTGCACTGGTGTGGATCTTCCAGGACGGGCATCTCGGCGCGCTCGGAACCACGCCGAGCGGGACGCTGGTCGCCAACATGCCGGTGCTGCTGTTCTGCATCGCCTTCGGGTTGTCGATGGACTATGAGGTGTTTCTGCTCTCGCGGATCCGCGAGTACTGGCTCGCGTCGGGGGCCGCTCGACCCGGACGGCCGACCCCGAAGGAGGCGCACGCCGCCAACGACGAGAGCGTCGCGCTCGGCGTCGCCCGGACCGGCCGGGTGATCACGGCGGCGGCCTTGGTGATGTCGATGTCGTTCGCGGCGCTGATCGCCGCCCACGTTTCGTTCATGCGGATGTTCGGCCTGGGGCTGACGCTTGCCGTGTTCGCCGACGCCACCCTGGTGCGGATGGTCGTGGTGCCGGCGTTCATGCATGTGATGGGCCGGTGGAATTGGTGGGCGCCCAGGCCGCTGGCCTGGCTGCACGATCGGTTCGGCATCAGCGAGGGAGGGGCCCACGGATACCTCGAGCCGGTCCTCGACGGCGGCCCGCTGGGGGAACCCGTGCCCAACATCGGCTGACGCCCGGATCGGTTCGTCGGCAAGACCCTATTGTGAGGCTCATCCGAGTCGGAAGGTTGACGTGTATGACAACGGCGGTCGACAACCCGTTCTTCGCGCGCATCTGGCCCGTCGTCGCCACCCATGAAACCGAGGTGATCCGGGCCCTTCGCCGGGAGAACCTTTCGGGGCTGTCGGGGCGGGTGCTGGAGGTCGGCGCGGGCATTGGGACGAACTTTCCGCACTACCCGGAGTCGGTCCACGAGGTGGTCGCGGTCGAGCCCGAGCCGCGGCTGGCCGCCCAGGCGCGTGCCGCGGCGGACGTGGTGCCCGCCCGCGTCGTCGTGACGGGCGAGACGGCCGAAGGGTTCAGCGGCGGCGAGCCGTTCGACGCCGTGGTGTGCTCGCTGGTGTTGTGCTCCGTGCAGGATCCCGGCGGCGTGCTGCGACGCCTCTATTCGCTGCTGCGCCCGGGTGGAGAGCTGCGCTACCTCGAGCACGTGGCGAGCGCCGGAGCGCGGGGCCGTTTCCAGCGGATCGCCGACGCGACGCTGTGGCCCCGGTTGTTCGGCAACTGCCACACCCACCGCGACACCGAGCGCTCGATCATCGACGCCGGATTCGAAGTCGACTTTTCCCGGCGCGAGTTCACGTTGCCGGCGTGGGCGCCGATGCCGGTTTCGGAAATCCTGCTGGGCCGCGCCCGCAGGCCGTAGATCCCGCGGCTACTTCAACAGCGCGGGCAGCCGCTGCAACAGCCCTGGCAAGGCCTGGCCGGCCGTTTCGCGGATGCTGATCGTGGCGTGCCGCGACAGCGGCGTGACCTCGGGATTGACCTCGATGACGGCGGTACCGCGGGACAGCGCCAGCTCGGCCAGCCCGGCCGCCGGATAGACGATCGCCGAGGTTCCGACGACCACCATCACGTCGGCGGCCTCGGTCGCCTCGACGGCGGACTGCCACGGCGCATCCGGCAACGGCTCACCGAACCACACGATGTCGGGCCGGATCAGGCCGCCGCAGTGACAGACGGGCGGCTCCACTTCCAGCATCGGTTCGGGCATCGCGGGCAGCGCGCCCGTGTAGGGCATACCGCAACGGTCGCAACGGAATTCGAACAGGCTGCCATGCAGGTGATGAACCGGCATGCTGCCGGCGCGCTCGTGCAAGTCGTCGACGTTCTGGGTGATGACGCTGACCTCGGCGCCGTCTTGCCAGGCGGCGATCGCGCGGTGCCCGGCATTGGGCTGGACGTCGGCCACCAGATAGTGACGCCATAGGTACCAGCCCCACACCCGCTCGGGATTGTCGCGCCACCCTTGTGTGCTGGACAGCTCGTAGGGATCGAAGCGGGCCCACAACCCGTTCTTGTCGTCGCGGAAGGTCGGCACCCCGCTCTCCGCGGAGATCCCCGCGCCGCTCAGCACCGCTACTCGCATCCCACAAAGATAGCGGTGCTTGGGACATACTGAAGAGGTGGAGCTGCGGGATTTGCTGAAGGTCGACATGAAGGCGGGCAGGCCGCTGTTCGACCAGCTCAGGACCCAAGTCATCGACGGCGTTCGGGCCGGCGCGCTGCCGCCCGGGACCCGGCTCCCGACGGTGCGCGACCTGGCCGGCCAGCTGGGCGTCGCGGCCAACACCGTGGCCCGCGCCTATCGGGAACTCGAGTCCGCGGCGATCGTCGAAACCCGCGGACGCTTCGGCACTTTCATCTCCCGCTTCGACCCGACCGACGCCGCGATGGCGGCCGCCGCCAAGGAGTACGTCGAGGTGGCCCGGGCGCTGGGGCTGACGAAGTCCGACGCGATGCGCTACCTGACCAACGTGCCTGACGACTGAGCGTTGTAGTTCTAGCGCAACACCTTGGCCAGCGTGCGCAGGTTGCGCGTGGTCGTCGACGACTTGTAGCGCGGCTTGCCCATCGTCTTGCCGATCGTGCTGTCCAGGGTGCCGCCCTTGGGCACCTGCCAATAGATGACACCCGCGCCGGGGCCGATCCGCTCGTCCGATCCGGTCTCCTTGCCGAGGGCGGCGAGCTCGTCGAGCGCCGCCTTGTCGGCGACGAACGTGACGTAGGACTGGTAGCCGTCGACCTCGGGCTCGAACGGGTAGGCATCGACGATGGCGCGCACCGTCTCGAGGTCGTAGACCAGCACCCAGGCGTCGTAGCCGAAGTTCTCGCGTAGCGCGGCTTCGGCCTTCTTGCGCACGGACGCCGCACCGGCGGACGACTCCAGCAGGACGTTGCCGCTGGCCAGGATGGTTCGCACGTTGGTGAATCCGGCGTCGGTCAAAGCGCGCGCCACCTCGGCCATCTTGAGGTTGACGCCGCCGACGTTGACGCCACGCAGGAACGCCGCGTATTTGGTCACCTTCCGATTTCACCAGGGCCGCCCGCGCCGATGCGATCCGGGACCGGTTGCTGGACGCGCGACGTAGGCTTTCTTCCATGGGACGCCAAGTCTTCGACGACAAGCTGCTGGCCGTGATCAGTGGAAACTCTCTCGGAGTGCTGGCCACCATCAAGCGCGACGGGCGCCCGCAGTTGTCGAACGTGAGTTACCACTTCGACCCGCGCGACTTGGCGGTGCGGGTGTCGATCACCGAGCCGCGGGCCAAGACGCGCAACCTGCGCCGCGATCCGCGGGCGTCCATCCTCGTCGATGCGGACGACGGGTGGTCGTACGCGGTGGCGGAGGGCACGGCGATCCTGACGCCGCCGGCGGCCGCCCCCGGCGACGACACCGTCGAAGCGTTGATTGCCTTGTACCGCAACATCGCCGGCGAGCACCCGGATTGGGACGAGTTCCGCGAGGCGATGGTCACCGATCGGCGAGTGCTGCTGACCCTGCCGATCTCGCACGTGTACGGCATGCCGCCCGGAGTGCGGTAGCCGCCCGATTACGGGATTCCCGGCTAGGCTGCCGGTATGGCTGAATCGAAGTCTTCCGAGGCGCCGGAATCGGACGACGACAACAAGCGCAAGTTCCGGGAAGCCCTCGACCGCAAGATGGCCAAGTCCTCGGGCGGGTCCGACCACAAGAGTGCCGGCGGTAAGCAGACTCGCGCGCACGGCCCGGTGGAGAACCGCCGCGAATTCCGCCGCAAGAGCGGCTGACGGTCGCCCGTCGCCCGTTGCGCGCCAAGCACTTTGGCGGGTCAGCCGTCCGGCGGTGTGAAATGGCTGACCGAAGGGTCGGCCTGACCGGGCTCGCCGCGCAGACTGCCCCGGGTGCTGGGGTGTCCGAAGTTCACTTGGGACGGGTCGTTTTGGTAGGCCCAGTCCGCCACGATGGTGCGTTCACGGAACTTCCAGCGGCCGTCGTGCTTGGTGTAGGTGTCCAGGTACCGGCCCCCGATGATCACGTCTAGGTCGTGGTCGGGCCCGGCGAAGGTATGAAACACCAGGCAATAGATCTCACCGCGGGCCTGTTCGCCCTCGACCACGAAGTTCGTCGTGGTGATGTTGTGTTGGGAGACACGCACATACGGTTCCGCGGCCTGCAGTTGGGCGATGAATTGTTCGACGCCGCCCGAGGAGAACGAGCCGTGCGAGTCGGTCGCCTCGGGGTGGTACAGGCTGCGCAGGGCGTCGTAGTCGGCGCGGTCGACGGCCCGGCAGTAGGCGGTGACGAGCTGATGCAGTTCGTCGCGGTCCAGCATCAGCGCCACGCGGGCCTCGTCCACCACCACGTCACCCAACTCCCTGGTTGTTCGCCGGCCGTAAGCGCCTCTCTGATAGGTAGTCTCTCAACACATAGGTGACGGGTTTTAGGGTGTTCAGCGGAAAGGCTGGTCATTGACGGTGAAACTTTGGCTCGCTCAAGATCCTGAGGCCGACGCGCTGCTGGACGACGACCCGTTGGCCCTGCTCATCGGGATGGTGCTCGATCAGCAGGTGCCCTTCGAGACGGCGTTCTCGGGGCCCAAGAAGATCGCGGACCGGATGGGCAGCTTCGGTGCTCACGAGATCGCCGAGTACGACCCCGACAAGTTCGCCGCGCTGTGTTCGGAAAAGCCTGCGATACACCGCTTTCCGGGGTCGATGGCCAAACGCATCCAGACCCTGGCCCAGATCATCGTGGACCGTTACGACGGCGATGCCGCCGGCTTGTGGACCGCCGGGGACCCCGACGGCGAGGAGCTGCTGCGGCGAATCAAGGGGCTGCCCGGGTTCGGCGAAGTCAAGGCGCAGATCTTCCTGGCTTTGCTGGGCAAGCAGTACGGCGTCACGGTCAAGGGCTGGCGTGAGGCGGCCGGGCAGTTCGGCAAGGCCGGCACGCACATCTCCGTCGCCGATATCGTCGACGCACAATCGATGGGCAAAGTGCGTTCCTACAAGAAGCAGATGAAGGCCGCGGCCAAGGCGGCCAAGTAGTAGGTCACCAGAAGGGAAGGGCGGCAACGTGAAGACACACCTGACGTGTCCGTGCGGGGAAGCCATCGTCGGCAAGGACGAAGACGAGCTGGTCGAGCTGACCCAGGCTCATCTCGCCAGCGATCATCCGGGTCTCGAATACGATCGCGACGCCATCCTGTTCATGGCGTACTGACGATCCGACCAAACGCCGAGCGCGCGTGCCCGGATGGGGACACGCGCGCTCGGGGCGGGGAACAGTGCTGGCCCTACGGCACCACCGTGGAGCCGATCGTGGGCATGAACTGGCACTGCTTTTCCTTGGTGGTGACCTGCCCGAAAATGGTCGACATGATGCTGCCCGACCCGGTGTCGGCGATCGCGGTCAGCGTTGTCGGCCCGTCGCCGTTGATATCGGTGCGCGGCTTGAGCGCGACCGTCCCGGACTTGCCCGTGGTCAGGTTCACCCACGTGACGTTCAACGGCAGCTTCTGTACCTCGGCCGGCCCGGGGGTGCCGACGGCGGTGAACACATAAGCGGTCTGCCCGGGGCCCGGCCCGGGAGTCGGAATCTTCGCCGGGCCCGCCACCGACAGCGCGGTGGCGATCGCGCTGGTGCCGTCGGCCAGGCAGTTGGTGCCGATCGAGGGATACATGAAGTCCTGCGTGGGCGGAGCGTCCGGGCCGAACCCCGGAGCCGCCGCCGGCGCCGCGGCGGGTGCGGGAGCCGCGGCCGGTGGAGCCTCGGCCGGAGCGGGAGGCGCCGGCACGGGAGCCGCAACGGGTGCGACGGTGCCCGCGGCCGGCGCCGAAGCCGGCGGCGCGGTCACCGGTGGAGCCGCCACCGGGCCCGGGCCGGCGGCATGGGCCGGGTCGATGCCGGTCGGCAGGTGTGACTGGGCGCCCGGTTCGACGCCCGCGGCCGACGGGGCCGCGGCCGGTCCCGGGCCGGCGGCGTGGGCCGGGTCGATGCCGGTCGGCAGGTGTGACTGGGCGCCCGGTTCGACGCCCGCCGCGGGTACATGCGGCACCGGCGCGCCGTCCGGGAGGGCGGTGCCGGGTTCGGGGGAGCCCGGCTGGGACAGGAATTGATTCACCGACTGGGCGACATTCCGGGACTCGGTGGGCGCGCCCTGGTTGTGGCTGAAGGCCTGCGCTGCGGCCATGAGCAGCTGTGTCGCCTGCCCGGGGTTGGTAGCCGCCTGCTGAATGATCGGGCTCAGCTGCGATAACGCCGGCAGGCCCGGAAGTTCTTGAGTCGAGTTGGGTTGCGGTGTCGCCGGTTCGGCTGCCGCGCTCGGGCAGAACCCGAACGCGGCAGCCGATGCCGTCACGACAGCGGCCAATCCTTTGGACAGATTCCAAGTGGTTGCCACGGTGTGTCCTCCGGTCAGTAGGGGGTGGCTTTGCTGTCGGGGTTAACTAATCAGGGCAGGGCCGCGAGCAGCGGCGCTACCGGGTTGGCCCCGGTTGCCGGTGCGGCCGCGGGTGCGGCAGGCGCCGCCGGAGCCCCGGCCAGTGCCGGCAGGTCCTGCGGCAGGGTCATCTGCGCGGGCATGTTGACCGGCAGATTGGGCAGGAACGCCGGCATGTCGACCTTCGCCTGCGGAATCTGCGGGGCCGGCGGGGTGGCGGGGGCGGTCGGCGTCGACAGCCCCGGGATGGCCGGCAGTCCGGGGATGGACGACGTGGCCGGTGCGGCGGGCGCCGCGGGTGCCGTCTGTCCCAGGCCCGGGATCAACCCCTGCAGGCCCTGCGTGGCCGACGGGGCGGACGGCGCCGAGGGCGTAGCCGCCTGCGGCAGACCGGGAATCGAGGGGATGCTCGACGCGGGATTCGCCGGCGACGTCGCCGCGGCCGACGGAACTCCCGGGAAGGTGATGCCCGGAGCGGCCGGCGCGGACGGCGGGGTGGCGCCCAGGGCGGTAGCGAGGTTCTGCAGGATTTGGGGCGCGTTGGCCGCCGAACTGATCAGCTGCTGCGGAATGTTCGGAATCGGCGGAGCCGGCACGGGGTCGGCGTGGGCGATACCGCCCGTGAGTAGGGCTGCGGACGAACCGACGACGACGGCCGCTGCACGCATGTAAGTCCAGATGGTTGGCATGACTCTCCCTGGTTGTGGAAAACGGGTCCGCCGCCGAAGTTACGTTGATACTGATGGGACTCAAGTGACACGTGTGGCATTTATTTGATCGTTATTGATACGAGTGACGGCGGTGACCGAACGCCCGTCGACCAGGACCGTTGGCGGTGACGAGGGCAACCGGTGCCGCTCACGCCCCCCGGATCGCTAAAGTCGGGCGCATAGACACCACTTCGGCCACCCCGGCGGCACCCCCGCGCCGGCGATTCGCGAGTCTGCTTCGGGCGGCGGCACCCGCGCTGCTAGTCGCCAGTGTCGCCGCGCGGCTCGGCTGGACATATCTGTCGCCCCACGGTGCGAACTTCGTCGACCTGCACGTTTACCTCGGCGGTGCCGCCGCGCTCGACCATCCCGGCACGCTGTACAGCTACGTCTACGCCGATCAGACGCCGAACTTCCCGCTGCCGTTCACCTATCCGCCCTTCGCGGCGGTGGTGTTCTACCCACTGAGCCTGCTGCCCTTCCGCGTGGTCGCCTTCGCGTGGCAGGTCGCGACGATGGCCGCGCTGTACGCCGCGATCCGGATCAGCCAGCGGTTGATCGGCGTGGCGGCCGGGGCCGACGGGCGACGCATGGCCATGGCGTGGACGGCCGTCACGATCTGGATCGAGCCGCTGCGCAGCACGTTCGACTACGGGCAGGTCAACGTGTTGCTGATGCTCGGGGTGCTGCTGGCCGTGTTGACGACGCGGTGGTGGCTGTCGGGGCTGCTGGTCGGCGTGGCGGCCGGAATCAAGCTGACGCCCGCGATCGCCGGTGTCTACCTGCTCGGCGTCCGGCGGTGGGCCGCGGCGGCGTTCTCCTTCGTGGTCTTCGTGGCCACCATCGGCGTGTCGGCAATGGTGGCCGGGGACCAGACGCGCTACTACTTCACGAAACTGCTGGGCGACGCGCATCGCGTGGGCCCCATCGCAACGTCGATCAATCAATCCTGGCGCGGCGGCATCTCCCGGATCCTTGGCCACGACGCCGGCTTCGGCCCGCCGGTCCTGGCCGCCATTGCCGTCACCGCGGTGCTGGCCGTCCTGGCCTGGCGGGTGCTGGACCCGACCGATCGGCTGGGCAAGTTGCTGGTGGTGGAGTTGTTCGGGCTGCTGCTGTCGCCGATTTCCTGGACTCACCACTGGGTATGGCTGGTACCGCTGATGATCTGGGCGATTCACGGGCCGCTGCGCGAGCGGCGCGGCGCCCGGATCGTGGGGTGGGGCTGGCTTGCGCTGACCATCGTCGGCGTGCCGTGGCTGCTGCTCTTCGCTCAGCCGACCATCTGGCAGATCAGCCGGCCGTGGTACTTGGCGTGGGCCGGCCTGATCTACATCGTGGCGGCCGTGGCGACGTTGGCCTGGATCGCCGCCGCCGGTCACCGCTCTCCCGAAGGTCGCGCTGGCGTGACGGTCGAAGACCGGGCGACGTCGGAGGGCTAGCTCCCGACGATCCCGTCGATGTCGTGGGCCATGGCCACGTCCTTCTCGGTTATGCCCCCCTCGGAGTGCGTGACCAGAGCGAAAGTAACTGTCCGCCAACGGATATCGATATCCGGGTGATGGTCCTTGCTCTCCGCGTGCTCGCCGACCCGGCGCACCGCGTCGATGCCGGCCAGGAAACTCGGGAACTTGATCGACCGGCGCAGCGCGCCGTCGACACGCTCCCATCCGTTGAGATCGGGCAGTGCGGCGTCCACCTGCTCATCCGTTAACACAGCCATGTCTCGACCGTATACCGTCTGGCCATGCCGACCCAGATCGTCGTCGCCGGGGCGGTCATCCGCGGCGCCAGTGTCTTGGTGGCGCAGCGCGTCCGGCCGCCCGAGCTGGCCGGACGCTGGGAGCTGCCCGGCGGCAAGGTCGCGCCGGGTGAGACCGAGCCCGAGGCGCTGGCCCGGGAGTTGGCCGAGGAGCTGGGTGTGACCGCCGGCGACGTCGCGGTGGGCGACCGCCTGGGCGACGACATCGCGCTGGACGGCATGACGCTGCGCGCCTACCGTGTGGACCTGCTCGGCGGCCAACCGCACGCCCGTGACCACCGGGCGGTGCGCTGGGTGACGGCGGCCGAGCTGGCCGATGTCGACTGGGTGCCCGCCGACCGCGCCTGGGTCGCTGACCTGGTACGGACGCTGGCCGGCGGGGTCTCATAACAAGTCCACAGCCTTTCGGCAGCTGACATTCAGCGCCGCAGAAGGTCACGAGGGTGAACTTGGAGATATAAACCCAACGTGAACTTGTAGTAAACGACTTGACCTGGAGTGCGTGCCGGCGGCGACCCGTCATCCGCGCCGGACGCATCTGGTCCGCAAAACCCATGCTGAGCAGACGGATTTTCGTTAACAGGCCGCGTACGGCGGAGGTGATAGGCCCTTCTCCCGCACCCGATGCGGGTGCGTGCTCCGGGCCCCCGACATCGATGGCGCCCCCGACGCGGCATGGCGCGGGCGGATGCAGCGACGGGCCGGCGCCCAACACGACGCATCTGGGGTCGAAGCGACGGCCCGGCTACGACGCAGTGATACGGAGTAGAAGGGGTACCTGTTGACTCTCACACCACACGTTGGTGGAGCGCTCGAGGAGTTGCTGGAACGCAGCGGGCGGTTCTTCACACCCGGCGAGTTCTCGGCCGACCTGCGCACGGTGACGCGGCGGGGCGGCCGCGAGGCCGACGTGTTCTACCGCGACAGGTGGAGCCACGACAAGGTGGTGCGCTCCACCCACGGGGTCAACTGCACCGGTTCCTGCTCCTGGAAGATCTACGTCAAGGACGGGATCATCACCTGGGAAACGCAGCAAACCGACTACCCATCGGTGGGCCCGGACCGGCCGGAATACGAGCCGCGCGGATGCCCGCGCGGGGCATCGTTCTCCTGGTACAGCTACTCGCCCACCCGGGTGCGGTACCCGTACGCCCGGGGCGTGCTGGTCGAGATGTACCGGGAAGCCAAGGCGCGCCTCGGCGATCCCGTGCTCGCCTGGGCCGACATTCAGGCGGACCCCGAACGTCGACGGCGCTATCAGCGCGCCCGCGGCAAGGGCGGACTGATCCGGATCACCTGGGCCGAGGCCACCGAGCTGATCGCCGCCGCCCACGTGCACACCATCAAGACCTACGGTCCCGACCGGGTCGCCGGCTTCTCACCCATCCCGGCGATGTCCATGGTGTCCTACGCCGCGGGGTCGCGGTTCTTCGAACTGATCGGCGCCCCGATGACGTCGTTCTACGACTGGTACGCCGACCTGCCGGTGGCCTCGCCGCAGGTGTTCGGCGATCAGACCGACGTCCCCGAATCCGGAGACTGGTGGGACGCTTCGTATTTGATGATGTGGGGCTCCAACGTGCCGATCACCCGAACCCCCGACGCGCACTGGATGGCCGAGGCCCGCTACCGCGGCACCAAGGTGGTGACGGTCAGCCCCGACTACGCCGACAACACCAAGTTCGCCGACGAGTGGATGCCGTGCGCGGCCGGCGCCGATGGGGCGTTGGCGATGGCGATGGGGCACGTCATTCTTTCGGAATGCTATGTGCAGAAGCAGGTTCCGTTCTTCGCCGACTTCGCGCGCCGCTACACCGACCTGCCGTTCCTGATCAAGCTGGAAGAGCGCGGCGACATGCTGGTGCCGGGGAAGAACCTCACGGCGGCAGATCTCGGTGAGGCGGTCGAGAACGCGGCGCTCAAACCGGCGGTGTGGGACGAGGCCACCGACTCGGTGGTGGTGCCGCACGGTTCACTGGGATTCCGTTACGGCGAGGACGGCGTCGGTAAGTGGAACCTCGACCTCGGCGCGCTGGTGCCGGCGCTCAGCGTGCGGGATGCGCACGGCAACGGCGAGGACGACACCGCGCTGGTGCACCTGGCCAGCTTCGACACGATCAACGGCGAGGGCGCCACCGTGGCGCGCGGTGTCCCGGTGCGCCGCGTCGGCAAGCACTTGGTGTGCACCGTTTTCGACCTGATGCTCGCCCAGTACGGCGTGGCCCGGCCGGGATTGCCCGGCGAATGGCCCACCGGTTACGACGACCCGACCCAGCAGAACACCCCCGCGTGGCAGGAGACCATCACCGGCGTGTCGGCCGCGCAGGCCATCCGCGTCGCGAAGGAATTCGCCCGCAACGCAGAGGAATCCGGTGGCCGGTCCATGATCATCATGGGCAGCGGGATCTGCCAGTGGTTCCACGGCGACGCCATCTACCGGGCGGTGCTCGCGCTGCTGATGCTGACCGGGTCGATGGGGCGCAACGGCGGCGGCTGGGCCCATTACGTCGGCCAGGAAAAGGTGCGTCCGCTCACCGGATTTCAGACGATGGCGATGGCGACGGACTGGGTGCGCCCGCCCCGGCAGGTGCCGGGTGCGTCCTACTGGTACGCGCACACCGACCAGTGGCGCTACGACGGCTACGCGGCCGACAAGCTTGCCAGCCCACTGGGTCGCGGCCGGTTCGCCGGCAAGCACACGATGGATCTGCTGGCCTCCGCTACGGCGATGGGCTGGAGCCCCTTCTACCCCCAGTTCGACCGGTCCAGCCTGGACGTCGCCGACGAGGCGCGCGACGCCGGCCGCGACGTCGCCGACTACGTCGCCGAGCAGCTTCGCGACCGCAAGCTCAAGCTCTCGGTCACCGATCCCGACAATCCGGTCAACTGGCCGCGGGTGCTTACGGTGTGGCGGGCCAACCTGATCGGATCGTCGGGCAAGGGCGGCGAGTACTTCCTGCGCCACCTGCTGGGCACCGACTCCAACGTGCAGGCCGAGCCGCCGGCCGACGGGATGCCGCCCGCTGACGTGGTGTGCGAGGGGGACATCCCCGAGGGCAAGCTCGACCTGATGATGTCGATCGATTTTCGAATGACCTCGACGACATTGGTCTCGGACATCGTGCTCCCGGCGGCGACCTGGTACGAGAAGGCCGACATCTCCAGCACGGATATGCACCCGTACGTGCACGCGTTCAGCGCCGCGACCGATCCGCCCTGGGAAACCCGTTCGGATTTCGAGGCTTTCGGCGCGATCGCCCGCGCCTTCAGCGCGCTGGCCAAGCGTCACCTGGGCACCCGCAGCGACGTGGTCCTCACGGCGCTGCAGCACGACACCCCCGACGCGATGGCCTATCCCGATGGCACCGAAGAAGACTGGCTGCACACCGGAGCGACGCCGGTGCCCGGGCGCAGCATGCCCAGGCTCACCGTGGTGGAACGCGACTACGGCGCAATCTATGACAAGTGGCAGACCCTCGGCCCGCTCGTGGAGACGTTCGGCCTGACCACCAAGGGCATCACCGTGCACCCGTTCCGGGAGGTCGAGGAACTGGCGGCCAAGTTCGGCGTGATGAATTCCGGTGCGGCGGCGGGGCGTCCGGCCATCACCACCGCCGCCCGGATGGCCGACGTGCTGCTGCTGCTGTCCGGGACCACCAACGGCCGGCTCGCGGTCGAGGGCTTCCGTGAACTGGAGAAGCGAACGGGTCAACGGCTGGCGCACCTGGCCGAGGGCAGCGAGGAGCGGCGCATCAGCTATGCCGACACCCAGGCGCGCCCGGTCCCGGTGATCACCAGCCCGGAATGGTCGGGCAGCGAAACCGGTGGGCGTCGCTACGCGCCGTTCACCATCAACATCGAAAACCTGAAACCGTTCCACACGTTGACCGGCCGGATGCACTTCTACCTGGCCCACGACTGGGTCGAGGAACTCGGCGAGCACCTGCCCGTGTTCCGTCCGCCGCTGGACATGACGCGGCTGTTCGGTCAGCCCGAGCTCGGCCCGACCGAAGACGGAATCGGCCTCACGGTAAGGTATTTGACACCGCACTCGAAGTGGTCGTTCCACTCCACCTACCAGGACAACCTTTACATGCTGTCGTTGTCCCGGGGCGGGCCGACGATGTGGATGAGCCCCGGCGACGCGGCCAAGCTCGAAGTCCGCGACAACGATTGGGTCGAGGCCGTCAATGCCAACGGCATCTACGTGTGCCGGGCCATCGTCAGCCACCGCATGCCCGACGGTGTCGTGTTCGTCTACCACGTGCAGGAACGCACGGTGGACACACCCCGCACCGAAACCAACAACAAGCGCGGCGGCAACCACAACGCGCTGACCCGCGTTCGGATCAAGCCCAGTCACCTCGCCGGGGGCTACGGCCAGCATGCGTTCGCGTTCAACTACATGGGACCGACCGGAAACCAGCGCGACGAGGTCACCGTGGTGCGCCGCCGCAGCCAGGAGGTGACGTACTAGATGAAGGTCATGGCCCAACTGGCGATGGTGATGAACCTCGACAAGTGCATCGGCTGCCACACCTGCTCGGTCACCTGCAAGCAGGCATGGACCAACCGTTCCGGCACCGAGTACGTGTGGTTCAACAACGTCGAAACCCGTCCGGGGCAAGGCTATCCGCGCACCTACGAGGACCAGGAGCGGTGGCGCGGCGGCTGGATACGCGACAAGAAGGGCCGGCTGCGGTTGCGCGACGGCGGCCGCTTCCACAAGTTGCTGCGCATCTTCGCCAACCCGCGGCTACCGCTCATCGACGACTACTACGAGCCCTGGACCTACGACTACGAGAACCTGACCACCGCACCCGCGGGTGACACCTTCCCGACCGCCGCGCCCAAGAGTCAGATCAGCGGCGAACGGATGAAGATCTCCTGGGGCCCGAACTGGGACGACAACCTGGCCGGGTCGCCGGAGATCCTGGCGGGCGACCCGATTTTGAAGAAGGTCGGCGAGGAGGTCAAACTCGCGCTCGAAGAGACTTTCATGTTCTATCTGCCCCGGATCTGCGAGCACTGCCTCAACCCCTCCTGCGTGGCGTCATGCCCGTCGGGTGCGATGTACAAGCGCAGCGAGGACGGCATCGTGCTGGTCGACCAGGACCGCTGCCGGGGCTGGCGGATGTGCGTCTCCGGGTGTCCTTACAAGAAGGTCTATTTCAACCACAAGACGGGCAAGGCCGAGAAGTGCACGCTGTGCTATCCGCGGATGGAGGTCGGGCTGCCGACCATCTGTTCGGAGACCTGCGTGGGGCGGCTGCGGTATCTGGGCCTGGTCCTCTACGACGTGGATCGGGTGCTCGAGGCGGCGTCGGTGGAGAACGAAACCGACCTCTACGAGGCGCAGCGCCGAATCCTGTTGGACCCGAACGATCCCGAGGTGATCACGGCCGCGCGCGCGGAGGGCATCTCCGACGAGTGGATCGAGGCGGCCCAACGCTCCCCGGTGCACGCGCTGATCAACGACTACAAGGTCGCGCTACCCCTGCACCCTGAATACCGCACCATGCCGATGGTCTGGTACATCCCGCCCCTGTCGCCGGTGGTCGACGCGGTCAGCCGCGACGGTCACGACGGGGAGGACCTCGGCAACCTGTTCGGCGCGCTGGACGCCCTGCGCATCCCGATGCAGTACCTGGCCGAACTGTTCACCGCCGGTGACACCGCCGTGGTCGAGGGCGTGTTGCGGCGGCTGGCGGCGATGCGCTCCTACATGCGCGACATCAATCTCGGGCGCGAAACCCAGCCGCACATACCGCAATCCGTCGGGATGACCGAAGAGCAGATCTACGAGATGTACCGGCTGCTGGCCATCGCCAAATACGAAGAGCGCTACGTCATTCCGACCGCGTTCAGCCCGCAGGCCCGCGATCTCGAACAGATGGGTTGCTCGTTGACGGGCGACGGCGGCCCGGGCATGTACGAGTCGGGCGACCCGGTGCCCGTTTCCGTGGAGACGTTCCACGCGCTCAAGCACACGGACGGGGAGGCGGCCGGAAACGGCCGGGCGCGGGTGAACCTGCTGAACTGGGACGGGCGCCAGGTGCCCGCCGGAATGTTTCCCGAAGAGCAGAAGCGATGAGGCTGCTGGCCGGGCGCCGCGGACGCACCAACACCCTGCAGGACCGACTGGTGTGGCAGGCGGCATCGCTGCTGCTGGCCTACCCGGACGACGAGCTGGCGGCGCGGCTGGACACCGTCGACGAGCTGCTCAGCCACATCGACGGGCCCGAGGCGACGCTGCTCGGACAGACGGCGGCCGCGCTGCGCGCCCGCGAGCCGATGGCCGCCGCGATGGACTACGTCGCGACGTTCGACATGCGGCGCCACTGCACGATGTACCTGACGTACTGGACCGCCGGGGATACCCGCAACCGCGGCCGGGAAATGGTCGAATTCGCCACCGCCTACCGGGAAGCGGGCGTGCCGCCGCCGCGCGCCGAGGCGCCCGATCACCTGCCCGTCGTGCTCGAGTTCGCCGCCACCGTCGATCCCGAGGTGGGGCGGAGGCTGCTCAGCGAGCACCGCGTCCCCATCGACGTCTTGCGGGGCGCCCTCGCCGACGCGAACTCGCCCTACGAGCCGACCGTGGCGGCGGTATGCGCGACACTGCCCCCCGCGACCGACCAGGACGTGCGCCGTGCCGAACGCCTGGCGCAAGCCGGGCCACCCGCGGAAGCCGTTGGGCTGCAACCCTTTAACTTGACCGTGCCGCCCCGACGCGAAGGAGCGCCAGGTGTTTAGCAACGTATTGTTTTGGGACATCGCGCCCTACGTCACGCTGACGGTCTTGATCGTCGGCACCTGGTGGCGGTACCGCTACGACAAATTCGGCTGGACCTCCCGTTCCTCGCAGATCTACGAGTCGCGGCTGTTGCGGGTGGCCAGTCCGATGTTCCACTTCGGCATCCTGGCGGTTTTCGCCGGACACGTGATGGGCCTGTTCGTCCCGCCGCGGGTGACGCACATGCTGAAGTTGAGCGATCACGCCTACCATCTGCAGGCGGTCATCGCCGGGTCGATCGCCGGCCTCGCGACGTTGGCCGGGATCGGGCTGCTGATCTATCGGCGGTTCACCCGCCCCGCGGTGTCCATGGCCACCACCCGCAGCGACAAGGTGATGTATGTGGTGCTGGTGCTGGCCATCGTGGTGGGGCTGTACTGCGACCTGATCGGCACCGGGCCGCACGGCGGCGAGTTCCACTATCGCTACACGGTCGGGCTGTGGTTCCGCCGGATCTGGATCTTCCAGCCGCACGGCGAGGTGATGATCAACGCCCCGCTGGACTACCAGCTGCACTCCTTGATCGGCATGGTGTTGTTCACGCTGTTGCCCTTCACCCGGCTGGTGCACATCTTCAGCGCGCCCGTCGCCTACCTGTTCCGGCCCTACATCGTCTACCGCAGCCGCGACGAGGTGGCCAAGGGCGAATTGGTCGGTACGGCGCCGCGCCGCCGGGGTTGGTGACCGGCGCCCGGTCGCCCGTTGAGCGTGCGTCCAGGGTTTTCGGTGTGCCGCCAGGGTGCCGACCCGCCGCGGCGGGCCGCCCTGGACGCACACCGGACAGCGCGCGGGCCACACCTGCCAGTTCGCCTTTGATACCCCCGCGCTGCCACAATCACCGACGTGCCATTCCGTAACGTCGCCATCGTCGCCCACGTCGACCACGGCAAAACGACCCTGGTGGACGCGATGCTGCGGCAGTCGGGGGCGCTGCACCACCGCGGTGACGACACCCAGGAACGCATCATGGACAGCGGTGACCTCGAGAAGGAAAAGGGCATCACCATCCTGGCCAAGAACACCGCCGTGCATCGCCACAACCCGGACGGGACGGTGACGGTCATCAATGTGATCGACACCCCGGGGCACGCCGACTTCGGCGGCGAGGTGGAGCGCGGGCTGTCGATGGTGGACGGCGTGCTGCTGCTGGTCGACGCGTCCGAGGGCCCGTTGCCGCAGACGCGGTTCGTGCTGCGCAAGGCGCTGGCCGCGCACCTGCCGGTGATCCTCGTCGTCAACAAGACCGACCGGCCCGACGCGCGCATCGCCGAGGTGGTGGAGGCCAGCCACGACCTGCTGCTGGACGTCGCCTCGGACCTCGACGACGAGGCCGCCAAGGCGGCCGAGCACGCGCTGGGCCTGCCGACGCTGTACGCGTCCGGCCGGGCCGGCGTCGCCAGCACCACCCAGCCGGCCGACGGCGAGGTGCCCGCCGGCGACAACCTGGACCCGCTGTTCGACGTGCTGATGGAGCACATTCCGCCGCCGTCGGGGGACCCCGAGGCGCCGCTGCAGGCGCTGGTGACCAACCTCGACGCGTCGGCCTTCCTCGGGCGGCTCGCGCTGATCCGCATTTACAACGGCAAGCTGCGCAAGGGCCAGCAGGTGGCGTGGATGCGCGAGGTCGACGGGCTGCCCGTCATCACCGGCGCCAAGATCACCGAGTTGCTCGCGACCGAGGGCGTCGAGCGCAGCGCCACCGACGAGGCGATCGCCGGCGACATCGTGGCCGTCGCCGGCCTGCCCGAGATCATGATCGGCGACACGCTGGCCGATCCCGACCACGCGCACGCGCTGCCCCGGATCACCGTCGACGAGCCGGCGATCTCGGTGACGATCGGCACCAACACCTCGCCGCTGGCGGGCAAGGTGTCGGGCCACAAGCTGACCGCGCGCATGGTCCGCAACCGCCTTGACCAGGAGCTGGTCGGCAACGTCAGCATCCGGGTCGTCGACATCGGCCGGCCCGACGCGTGGGAGGTGCAGGGCCGCGGTGAGCTCGCCCTGGCGGTGCTGGTGGAACAGATGCGCCGCGAGGGTTTCGAGCTCACCGTCGGCAAGCCGCAGGTGGTGACCCGCACGATCGACGGCAAGCTGCACGAGCCGTTCGAGGCGATGACGATCGACTGCCCCGAAGAGTTCGTCGGCGCGATCACCCAGCTGATGGCCGCCCGCAAGGGCCGCATGGAGGAGATGACCAACCACGCCGCGGGCTGGGTCCGGATGGACTTCATCGTGCCGAGCCGCGGCCTGATCGGGTTCCGCACCGATTTCCTGACCATCACGCGCGGCACCGGGATCGCCAACGCCGTGTTCGACGGCTACCGGCCGTGGGCGGGGGAGATCCGGGCCCGCCACACCGGGTCCCTGGTCTCCGACCGCAGCGGCACCATCACGCCGTTCGCGCTGATTCAGCTCGCCGACCGGGGCCAGTTCTTCGTCGAACCCGGTCAGGACACCTACGAGGGCATGGTCGTCGGAATCAACCCGCGCGCAGAGGATCTCGACATCAACGTCACCCGGGAGAAGAAGCTCACCAACATGCGGTCGTCGACGGCGGACGTCATCGAGACGCTGGCCAAGCCGCTCGAGCTCGACCTGGAACAGGCGATGGAGTTCTGTGCGCAAGACGAATGTGTCGAGGTGACTCCGGAGATCGTCCGCGTCCGCAAGGTGGAGCTGGACGCCACGACCCGGGGCCGCAGCCGGGCGCGGGCCAAGGCCCGGGGTTAATCGCGCGTGCGTGGGCGGGCTGCTGGGCAGCTGCTCGATACCCTGATCGGCATGCCGAGACGAGTCCGCCGTTTCTTCGTGACGGTGGGTGTGGTCGTCTCGCTGGCCGGATTGGCGCTCGCGGCGTGCACGGTCAACCCCCCGCCGGCGCCGCAGAGCACCGATACCCCGCACAACTCGCCACCGCCGCCGCCGCGGCCGACCCAGATCATCATGGGCATCGACTCGATCGGCGCCGGGTTCAACCCACACCTGCTGTCCGACCTGTCCCCGGTGAACGCGGCGATCAGCGCGCTGGTGCTGCCCAGCGCGTTCCGGCCGGTGCCCGACCCCGGCAGTCCGACGGGCTCACGCTGGGAGATGGACCCGACCCTGCTGGAGTCGGCCGAAGTCACCAGCCAGAACCCGTTCACCGTGACCTACAAGATCCGGCCCGAGGCGCAGTGGACCGACAACGCCCCGATCGCCGCCGACGACTTCTGGTACCTGTGGCGGCAGATGGTCAGCCAGCCCGGCGTCGTCGATCCCGCCGGATACGACCTCATCACCGGCGTGCAGTCGCTCGAAGGCGGCAAGCAGGCGGTGGTCACCTTCGCCCAGCCCTATCCGTCGTGGAAGGAGCTGTTCAGCAACATCCTTCCGGCGCACATCGTCAAGGACGTGCCGGGCGGTTTCGCGGCCGGGCTCGCCCGGGCGCTCCCGGTGACCGGCGGCCAGTTCCGGGTGGAGAGCATCGATCCGCAGCGCGACGAGATCCTGGTGGCCCGCAACGATCGCTACTGGGGATCACCGGCCAAACCCGCGCTCATCCTGTTCCGCCGTGCCGGGGCGCCGGCCGCGCTGGCCGATTCCGTGCGCAATGGTGACACCCAGGTGGCCCAGGTGCACGGTGGATCGGCGGCCTTCGCGCAGCTGTCCGCCATCCCCGACGTGCGCACCGCCCGGATCGTGACGCCACGGGTCATGCAGCTGACCCTGCGCGCCAACGAGCCGAAGTTGTCCGACGCGCAGGTGCGCAGGGCGATCCTCGGCCTGCTCGACGTCGACCTGCTGGCAGCGGTGGGCGCGGGCAGCGACAACACCGTGACGCTGGATCAGGCCCAGATCCGGGCCCCCAGCGACCCCGGCTACGAACCGACCGCACCCCCCGCGATGACGACGCCGGCGGCGCTGGCGTTGCTGGAGGGATCCGGATACAAGGTCGAGGGCAACTCGTCGGGGTCTCCGGCGCCGACGCCGACGAACACCGCGCCGCCCGAGGTCATCCGCGGCCGGATCAGCAAGGACGGTCAGCAGCTGGCGCTGGTCATCGGCGTCGCGGTCAACGACCCGACGTCCGTCGCGGTGGCCAACACTGCGGCCGACCAGTTGCGCAACGTCGGCATCGCCGCCAGCGTGCTGGCGCTGGACCCGGTGACGCTGTATCGCGACGCGCTGAACAACAACCAGGTGGACGCGATCGTCGGCTGGCACCAGGCGGGCGGAAACCTGGCGACGCGGTTGGCGTCGCGGTACGGCTGCCCGGCCCTGCAGGCGACGCAGGTACCGGCATCGACGGGGCTGACCACCAGTCCTGCGGCGACCGGCGGGCCGACGACCACCGGGCCCGGCACCTCCGCCACCACACCGACGTCGACACCGCCGCCCAGCCGCCCGGCTGACCCCAACGCCTTGGTGCAGGCGCCGTCGAACCTCACCGGCATCTGCGATCGCAGCGTTCAGTCGAACATCGACGCCGCGCTGAACGGCACCAAGAGCATCAACGACGTGATCACGGCGGTCGAGCCGAGGCTGTGGAACATGTCGACCGTGTTGCCGATCCTGCAGGACACCACGATCGTCGCCGCCGGACCGAGCGTGCAGAACGTCAGCCTGTCGGGCGCGGTGCCGGTCGGCATCGTCGGCGACGCCGGCCAATGGATCAAGACCGGGCCATAGCCCGCGTCGTCAGTCGGCCGCCCGCGGCCGTCGCGGCGGGATCACGGTGTCGACGATGAGCGCCAGCTCCCGGCGGTTCGGCGGCGATCCGGTCAGCAGGAAGTGCTGATTGATCAGGGCCGGGCCGATGCGGGCGGTCAGCGGGGTGATCAGCTCCGCATCGAGCTCGCCCTCCGCGACGGCGGCCTGCAGGATCGATTCGACGATCTGCAGGCGCGGCGCCACCACGGCGTCGGCGAAGATGGCGCGCATCTCGGGTTCGTGCAGGAGCTGGTTGACGGTGGCCATGCCGGGGAAGGCGGTCTTTCCGGCGCAGACGTCGCGGTGGGCGCTGAACACCGTCAGCAGGTTCTCCCGCGCCGACCGGCCGGGCCGCGCCTCGGGCAACGGCGGCAAGGTATGGACCAGTGCGGCGTGCACGAGCTCGCACTTGGTGGTCCAGCGCCGGTACAGGGCCGCCTTGCCGGTGTGGGCGCGCGCCGCGATCCCCTCCATCGTCAGCCCGCCGTAGCCGACCTCGGCCAATTCGGCCAGGGTGGCCTCGTAGAGCGCCCGCTCGAGGACCTCGCCCCGTCGGCGGCTCCGGCCACCGGTCGGGGCGGTCTGGGTGAGCTGCGGCATCCCTCGATAGTAGCCGTATGCGTTCCTATCGGTGGCGACGAGACCGCCACCGGACCTGCGGTGCGGGTAGGGTGCGTCCATGCCCGAGACGCCACGGCTGCTGTTCGTCCACGCGCATCCCGACGACGAGAGCCTCAGCAACGGCGCCACCATCGCCCACTACACCGCCCGCGGGGCCGACGTGCGCGTCGTCACTTGCACGCTTGGCGAAGAGGGCGAGGTCATCGGTGACCGCTGGGCCGGGCTGGCCGTCGATCACGCGGATCAGTTGGGGGGCTACCGGATCGGCGAGCTCACCGCGGCGCTGCGTGCGCTCGGCGTCGGCGGCCCGCACTATCTCGGCGGGGCCGGACGCTGGCGCGACTCGGGCATGCGGGGAACACCGGGGCGGGCGCGGCAGCGGTTCATCGACGCCGACGAGCAAGAGGCCGTCGACGAGTTGGTTGCCGTCATTCGCGAGCACCGTCCGCACGTCGTGGTGACCTACGACCCGGGCGGCGGCTACGGCCACCCCGACCACGTCCACACCCACACCGTCACAACGGCCGCCGTGGCGGCTGCCGGCTCCGGCGACTTTCCCGGCGAACCGTGGACCGTGCCGAAGTTCTACTGGTCGGTGTTCGCCACCCGCGCCTTCCTGGCGGGCCTGCGTGCCCTCGATGGCGAGGACCTGCTGCCCGAGTGGGCGATCCCCCCGGAGGAAGAGTTCGGCTTCGGGTATGCGGACTCCGACATCGACGCCGTCGTCGAGCCCGACCTTCAGGCCTGGGCGGCAAAGCGGGCGGCGCTCGCCGCGCACGCCACCCAGGTTGTCATCGGACCGACCGGCCGGGCCTGCGCCCTGTCGAACAACATGGCGCTACCGATCCTCGCCGAGGAGCACTACGTGCTGGCGGCCGGCACGGCGGGGGAGCGCGACGAGCGCGGGTGGGAAACAGATCTGCTTGCCGGGCTTGATTTCACCGCGGCCGGCACGGGGTAGGCTTGCCAATCAGGCAGCCACGGAAGGATTTCGCATGGACCCCGACCTGGACCCTAATCAGCAGCATTGGCAGGACCGGCTCGACAGCCTGCAGTGGGTTATCGGCTCGATACTCTCCAACATCGACAGCGTCCCGACCTGACCGAAACCAAGCCGCGCGCCGCATCTCTCGAAGACATCGGCGCGACAGACCCCGCGATACGTTTCGTTGTCTTGGCGCTGTTGGCCGTCGACGGGGTCCTCTCCGCACTGGCCGGGGCCCTGTTGCTGCCTTCCTATATCGGGTCGATCCCGTTTCCCATCAGCGGCTTGATTTCTGGACTGGTCAACGCCGCACTCGTGTGGGCCGCCGGACGGTGGACCGCGTCGTCGCGGCTGGCCGCGCTGCCGTTGTGGACGTGGCTGCTCACCGTGGCGGTGATCAGCATGGGCGGCCCGGCCGACGACGTGATCCTGGGCGGTCGCGGCGTGATGGCCTACGGGGCCTTGCTGCTGATCGTGCTGGGGGTGGTGCCGCCGTTCTGGATGCTGTGGCGGCGCGGGCGCCGGGCCTGACGTTTGTGCCGTCGCGCGGGGCGGGATGTCCCCGCTTGCGCGTGTGGCACTGCCGCTACTGTTGACTGTTGCGCAGACGGGCCCGCACGGGTCGGAAGAAAATTTCACATGTTGGGACACGCGGATGAAATTCGATCGTGGGGAAGTTACACGAAGGTGCCGCTGACTCCGGGCGAAGAGCCTATCGCTCTTCCTAATCCTGTGGTTTTGCCAAAGACCAGCGCCTCGGCGTTGCGACGGGTGTTACGTCGCGCCCGAGACGGTGTCGCGCTCAACGTCGATGAGGCCGCCGTCGCGATGACCGCGCGCGGTGAAGACCTCGCGGACCTGTGCGCCAGCGCGGCGCGGGTGCGCCACGCGGGCCTGGCATCCGCCGGCCGGCGCGGCCCCGGCGGCGGGTTACCCGTCACCTATTCGCGCAAGGTGTTCATTCCGATCACCCATCTGTGCCGCGACACCTGCCATTACTGCACCTTCGTCACCGTGCCGGGCAAGCTGCGCGCGCAGGGCGCCGGCATGTATCTCGAGCCCGACGAGATCCTCGACATCGCTGCCCGCGGAGCCGAATTGGGTTGCAAAGAAGCCCTTTTCACCCTTGGTGACAGGCCCGAGGACCGGTGGCCGGAGGCGGGGCAGTGGCTCAGCGAACGCGGTTATGACTCCACGCTGTCCTACGTGCGGGCCATGGCGATCCGGGTGCTCGAAGAGACCGGCCTGCTGCCGCACCTGAACCCCGGTGTGATGAGTTGGTCGGAGATGGCGCGGCTGAAGCCCGTGGCGCCGTCGATGGGCATGATGCTCGAGACCACGTCGCGACGGCTGTTCGAGACGAAAGGGCTTGCCCACTACGGCAGCCCGGACAAAGATCCCGTGGTCCGGTTGCGCACGCTCACCGATGCGGGCCGGCTGTCCATTCCGTTCACCACCGGCCTGCTGGTCGGCATCGGCGAGACGCTGACCGAACGTGCCGAAACTCTGCACGCGATTCGCAAGTCGCACAAGGAGTTCGGGCACGTACAAGAAGTGATCGTGCAGAACTTCCGGGCCAAGGAACACACCGCGATGGCCGCCGTCCCCGACGCGGGGATCGACGATTACCTGGCGACGGTCGCGGTCGCCCGGCTGGTGCTCGGCCCCGGCATGCGCATCCAGGCGCCGCCCAACCTGGTGTCGCGCGACGAGTGCCTGGCGCTGGTGGGCGCCGGGGTCGACGACTGGGGCGGCGTGTCACCGCTGACACCCGATCACGTCAACCCCGAGCGGCCGTGGCCGGCTCTCGACGAGCTGGCCGACATCACCGCCGAGGCCGGATACGAACTGGTTCAGCGACTTACCGCTCAGCCCAAGTACGTGCAGGCCGGGGCGGCGTGGATCGACCCGCGGGTGCGCGGCCACGTGGTGGCGCTGGCCGACCCGGCGACCGGCCTGGCCCGCGACGTCAATCCGGTGGGGCTGCCCTGGCAGGAGCCCGACGACGTCGCCTCGGCCGGGCGGGTCGACCTCAACGCGGCGATCGACACCGAGGGCCGCGCCACCGAAGCGCGCAGCGATCTGGACAGCGCCTTCGGCGACTGGGAATCGATTCGCGCGCAGGTGCACGAGCTGGCCGCCCGGGCACCCGAACGCATCGACACCGATGTGCTCGCCGCGCTCCGCGCCGCGGAGCGCGACCCCGCCGGCTGCACCGACAGCGAGTACCTGGCGCTGGCGACCGCCGACGGACCCGCACTGGAAGCCGTTGCCGCCCTCGCCAATTCGCTACGGCGCGACACGGTGGGTGACGACGTGACATTCGTGGTGAACCGCAACATCAACTTCACCAATATCTGCTACACCGGTTGCCGGTTCTGCGCCTTCGCGCAGCGCAAGGGCGACGCCGATGCGTATTCGCTGTCCACCGAAGAGGTGGCCGACCGTGCGTGGGAGGCGCACGTCGAAGGCGCCACCGAGGTGTGCATGCAGGGCGGGATCGACCCCGAGTTGCCGGTCACCGGCTACGCCGACCTGGTCCGCGCCGTCAAGGCGCGGGTGCCGTCGATGCACGTGCATGCCTTCTCGCCGATGGAGATCGCCAACGGCGTGACCAAGAGCGGGCTGAGCGTCCGCGAGTGGCTGATCAGCCTGCGCGAGGCCGGGCTGGACACGATCCCGGGCACGGCGGCCGAGATCCTGGACGACGAGGTGCGCTGGGTGCTGACCAAGGGCAAACTGCCGACTTCGGAATGGATCGACATCGTGACCACCGCGCACGAGGTGGGCCTTCGGTCGTCGTCGACGATGATGTACGGGCACGTCGACAGCCCGCGGCACTGGGTGGGTCACCTCAACGTGCTGCGCGGGATCCAGGACCGCACCGGCGGCTTCACCGAGTTCGTCCCGTTGCCGTTCGTACACCAGAGCTCGCCGTTGTACCTGGCCGGCGCCGCCCGGCCCGGGCCCACTCACCGCGACAACCGCGCCGTTCACGCCTTGGCACGAATCATGTTGCACGGCCGCATATCCCAGATCCAGACCAGCTGGGTCAAGCTCGGGATCGAGCGGACACAGGTGATGCTCAACGGCGGTGCCAACGATTTGGGCGGCACGCTGATGGAGGAGACCATCTCGCGGATGGCCGGTTCGGAGCACGGGTCGGCCAAGAGCGTCGAAGAGCTGACCGCGATCGCCGAGGGGATCGGGCGCCCCGCCCGCCAACGCACCACAACCTACGCCCCGCGGGCCGCTTAGCAGGCTGCGGCGGCGGGTATACCCGACGCCGTGAACCGACAGATCGACGACGACCGGTTCCCCGAGTGGCGGCCGTTCGTAGACGCGGTACAGCGGCGCCGGCCGGACGCCGGCACCTGGTGCGAGGCCTGGACGGTGCGCGACATCGTCGTCCATCAGGCCGGAAACGCCGAGGAGATCGCCCGGGTGCTGGCCGCCCATCTGGACGGCGAACCGGTTGGCACGCGCGGCTTCGAGGAACGTGAGGGACCACTGCGCGCGCTGAACGACGCGGACCTGTGGGACGCGCTGTTCGACCGGATGGCCACCCTCAACCGGATCGCGGAGGCGGCCGACGACGTGCCCCAGGACACCGACGTCGCGTGGACGGGCCGCACCATGAAGGTGCCCTGGTTCGCCGAACACATGCGCGAAGAGCTCGTGCTGCACGGTTGGGACATCACCGGGGACGCCGACATGCCGGCCGCGCTGAAAACCGGGCTGGCCGATCCCTGGATGACCACCCACAGCGTCATCGCGGTCGGAAAACCGTTGCTGGCCAAGGGGGCCAAGCAATTACGGCCCGGCGAACGCGTCGAGGCCAGGCTGCGAGCCGCCGGCACCGACGATGTCGTGATCAGCGCGGAAGCCGACCGCAGCACCATCGGACTCACCGAACCCGAAGGCCCGGCCACCCTGGAAACCGACCCCGCCGCGCGTGTGCTGCTGCTCTGGGGGCGTAAGCCCGCAGACCCATCGCGAATATGCAGCCGCGTCGGACCGGAAACCCTGGGCCGCGTCCGCGGCCTGCTCAGCGGTTACTGAACCGCGTGCTGGGCTCAGAAGTTGTTACAGGTGACCGCGACCTGGTTGATGTCGTCGTAGTACTTCATCGCCGACGGCATCGCCTGGATCTGCTGAGCCATCTGCTGGCGCTTCGGCGGCGGCGCGGCCAAGAAGTTGCGGATGTAGGACTGCGCGATCGGCGAGCTGTTCAGCTGCGTCGCGGCCGCCGGATCGGTGGCGTTGAGCGCGGCGATCACCTGCCCGTAGTTGCAAGTGGTGTTGATGATCGCGTCCGTCGGGTCCGCGGACGCGATTCCGGCCCCGGCGGTCAACGCCACGGCCGCGCCACCGAGCGCAACGGTCAATTTGGTCAACGACAGCCTCATGTGTGGACACCTTCCCCGTTTATGCACCGCTATCAAGGCGACGACATCTGCCCAGCGGTTGCCGTCTTCCGGTCGAGGCTACCAGGCACCACGACCGTGCTTCCATATCGATGGTTATCGCAGAGACCCGCTGGAGTGCGACTCTTCGCAGGTCAGCAGGCTGGGCGGCCTGTTCGCCCTCGGCGAAACCGACCCCGGTCGCGGCGTCCGAGACTGACAGTCTTAAATCGTCAACTTAACGGGCGCGCCAAGTGGTTGACGTGTATGTGCAACGTCTAGTATCAGTAACCGAAAGCTTTGTCCTGGAGCGGCCGGAAGCACCGGGCGCGAGCCGAAGAGCAGCCCACACCGAAGCAGTACATGGAGGAGACGTCTGTGACCTACACGATCGCCGAGCCCTGTGTCGACATCAAAGACAAGGCATGTATCGAGGAATGCCCGGTCGACTGCATCTACGAGGGCGCGCGGATGCTGTACATCCACCCCGACGAGTGCGTCGACTGCGGGGCGTGTGAGCCCGTCTGCCCCGTCGAAGCGATTTACTACGAAGACGACGTGCCCGAGCAGTGGAGCCAGTACACGCAGATCAACGCCGACTTCTTCACCGAGCTCGGATCGCCGGGCGGCGCCGCCAAGGTCGGCATGACCGAGAACGACCCGCAGGTCGTCAAGGACCTGCCGCCCCAGGGCGAGGGCGACTGAGCGGGCCGGTGCTGGATAGGCCTGGGGTGAGGCAACGCGCCGCACGCGGGCGAGTCTCGGCTTCCCTGCCGGAATTTCCCTGGGACACGCTGGCTGACGCGAAAGCGCTGGCCGGTTCCCATCCCGACGGCATCGTCGACCTGTCCGTCGGCACCCCGGTCGACCCCGTCGCGCCGATCATCTCCGACGCGCTGGCCGCCGCCGGTTCCGCGTCCGGATACCCCGCCACCGCCGGCACCCCGCGATTGCGGGACTCGGCGGTCGCCGCGCTGGCCCGCCGCTTCGGCATCACCGGCCTCACCGAGGCGGCTGTGCTGCCGGTGATCGGCAGCAAGGAGCTCATCGCCTGGCTGCCGACCCTGCTGGGGCTGGGGTCCGCGGACCTGATCGTGGTGCCCGAGCTGGCGTATCCGACCTATGACGTCGGGGCGCGGCTGGCCGGAGCGACGGTGCTGCGGGCGGATTCGTTGACCCAGTTGGGCCCGCAGTCGCCGGCGCTGGTCTACCTCAACTCCCCGAGCAACCCGACCGGACGCGTGCTGGGCGTCGACCACCTGCGCAAGGTGGTCGGCTGGGCCCGCGAGCGGGGCAGCGTGGTGGCTTCCGACGAGTGTTACCTGGGGCTGGGCTGGGAGGCGCAACCGCTGTCGATCCTGCATCCGTCGGTGTGCGACGGCGACCACAAGGGGCTGCTCGCGATCCACTCGCTGTCGAAGAGCTCGTCGCTGGCCGGTTACCGGGCCGGGTTCGTCGCCGGGGATCCCGATTTGGTGGCCGAGCTGCTGGCGGTGCGCAAGCACGCCGGGATGATGGTGCCGACGCCGGTGCAGGCGGCCATGGTCGCCGCCCTGGACGACGACGCCCACGAGCTGGCGCAGCGGGAACGGTACGAACGGCGGCGGGAAGCGTTGCTGCCGGCGCTGCGCTCGGCCGGGTTCGCCGTGGACCATTCCGAGGCGGGCCTGTATCTGTGGGCTACCCGCGGCGAGCCGTGCGCGGACAGCGTCACCTGGCTGGCCGAACGCGGCATTTTGGTGGCGCCCGGCCACTTCTACGGCCCGCGCGGTGCGCAGCACGTGCGCGTCGCGCTGACGGCGACCGACGAGCGGATCTCCGCCGCCGTGCGGCGGCTCGCCTAGCCGAACTTCAAGCCGAATCCGACCAGCTGCCACCACGGCGGCCGCCAGCGTGCACAATGCATCGAAGGTGTTTCGCCCGCTCAGGTTAAGGACGGTGGTCGTGACGACTTCGGCCGACAAGCTGCGCATCCCCCTTTCGGTCGGGGACATCGTCAAGCGGGTGTTCCTGGGAAAGCCCCTGATCACCGAGGACATCGCCTCCGAGAAGTTGTCGAATCCGGTTGCCCTGGGCGCGCTTTCGCCGGACGCGGTGTCGTCCGTCGCGTATGGCCCGGAGCAGATCCTGATCGAACTGCTGCCGCATGCCGGGCTGGCCGCCTTCCTGCTGTTGCTTCCCATCACCGGCGTCATCCTGCTCATCCTGGTGCTGGTGGCCGCCTCGTACCGGCAGGTGGTGATGGCTTACACCCGGGCCGGCGGCTCCTACATCGTCGCGCGGGACAACTTCGGTCCGCGGGTGGCCCAAATCGCCGCCGCGGCGCTGCTGATCGACTACGTCGTGACCGTTGCGGTGCAATCGGCGGCCGGGACGGTTGCGGTGGTGTCGGCGGTCCCCGCGCTGGGCCCGTACAGCCTCGAACTCACGGTCGGTGTGGTGCTTGCCATCTGCTACGCGAACCTGCGTGGGCTCAAGGAAGCGGGGCTGCCGTTCGCGGTGGCGACCTATTCGTTCATCGTCATGGTCGGCCTGACGATCGTCGTGGGCGTGATCCGCGCATTCGCCGGGAACCTACCGACTTACGATCCCGCGCACATGACCGGAACCGTGCCGGTCCACCAGGGCAACGGGTTGGTGCTGGGCGCAACGATTTTGGTCTTGCTGCGCGCGTTCGCCAACGGAGGCTCGTCGCTGACCGGGGTCGAGGCCATCTCCAACACGGTCGACTATTTTCGAAAGCCGCAGGGCCGCAACGCGCGCCGCGTACTCACCGCGATGGCCACCATCCTCGGCCTCCTGCTGGCCGGTGTCGCCTACCTGGCGCATGTTACCCACGCCACGCCGTATCTCACGGAATACCCATCGGTGCTGTCCCAGATCGGCCGTGCCGTCTTCGGCAACGGCGTGATCGGCGACATCTTCTACATTCTGGTCCAGGCCGCGACCGCGGCCATCTTGTTCACCGGTGCGAATACCAGTTTCAACGGTTTCCCGGCGCTGGCCAGTTTCGTCGCCGAGGACCGCTTCCTGCCGCGCCAACTGACCAAACGCGGTCACCGGCTGGTCTTTTCGAACGGCATCATCACCCTGACGGCGTTGTCGGTGGTGTTGCTGGTGGTGACCGGCGGGTCGGTCAACGCGCTCGTCCCGTTCTATGCGATCGGCGTGTTCACCGGGTTCTCGATGGCCGGCTACGGGATGACCAAACACCATCTGACGCACCGGGAACCGGGGTGGCGACGTCGCCTGGCGATCAACCTATCCGCGGCGGTCCTGTCGACGATCGTGGTGGGCATCTTCGCGGTGGCGAAATTCACCGAGGGCGCATGGTTGGTGGTCGTCGTCTTCCCGCTGCTGGTGTTCATGCTGATGCGGCTCAACCGCGAATACCGCGCCGAGGCGGCCATTCTCGAGATGTTCCGCACCGACCGCCCGGAGTTGGTGAAGTATGCGCGGCACCGGGTGTTCGTTCTGGTCGACTCGGTGGATTTGGCGGTGATCGAAGCGCTGCGCTACGGCAGGGGGTTACGGGCCGACGAGCTGACCGCGGTGCACTTCATGGTCGACCCGGCGCACGCCGCGCAACTGCGAAAGCGCTGGGATCACTTCGATCTCGACACTCCGCTGCGCGTGGTGGACTGCCCGGACCGCCGGATCAGCCGGGCCGCGCAGCTGCTGGTCGCCAAGGCGCGCGAAGAACAACCGCACACCAACGTGACGGTGCTGCTGCCCCGGCGAACGTTCGCGCGGCTGTTGGGGAGGCTGCTGCACGACCGCACCGCGGACAAGATCTCCCGCGCGGTGAGCCTGATCCCCGACGCGGCGGCGACGATCGTGCCCTACGACGTGGAATCGCGCATCAAAGAGGCCTACCCCGACACCTTCGAGCAACGCATCGCCCAGGAGATCGACAAGCTCGAGGCCTGGGTGTCCAAGGGCGAGGACGAGAAGGTGGACGCCTACGAGCACCCCGAGCGGCCGGCCTCCGTCATCCTGGTGGCCGGGCTCATCTCGGGGCAACGGGCCACCGTCGAAGGGCGGGTCAACCAGGTCGAGGACGTCACCGACCGCGGGCGTACCTTCCGGCAGGTGGTCGTCGGGGACAACAGCGGGGAAATGACAATCACGTTCCGGCCAAGCCATGGCGGCGCCGACATTCAGCCCGGCCAGCTGTTGCGGATCACCGGGAAGGCGCGCCAGACCGGCAACCGGCCCATCTCGATGATCGATCCGACGTATTGCGTGATCGAAGACCCCGCGAAGGCCGTCGAATCCGGCGAATCCGGCGAAACCAGCAAAGCGTAACGTCCGGGCGATCGCGGGATTGTCCCGCATGGGCAAACGCTGATGTGCGGAACTCTTTGCCAAGCAAGACTATTCGTCGTTCTCCAATGGGCCGCTACCGACGTCCCGGACGGCTGATGGAGCCGGACACGGCTTCGGAGGCGATGAGTCGAGCCGTGACGGTAAGCTGACACCCGCATGACTGCCCAACGCCGTTGGGGGAGAACAGGGGACTGCACTTTGCGTGCCGCAACCGCCACACCCGTTGCTGTCATCGGTATGGCCTGCCGGCTTCCCGGCGGGATCGATTCTCCGCAACAGTTGTGGGAGGCATTGCTGCGCGGCGACGACTTGGTAGGCGAGATTCCCGCCGATCGGTGGGACGCGGACCTGTACTACGACCCCGAACCGGGCGTGCCCGGCCGCTCGGTAACCAGGTGGGGGGCCTTCCTGGACGACGTCGGCGGTTTCGACTGCGACTTCTTCGGCATGACCGAGCGCGAGGCCACCGCGATCGACCCGCAGCACCGCTTGCTGCTGGAAACGTCCTGGGATGCCATCGAGCACGCCGGCCTCGATCCCGCCCGGTTGTCCCGCTCGCAGACCGGGGTCTTCGTCGGACTGACCCACGGCGACTACGAACTGTTGTCCGCCGACTGCGGCGCCGCCGAGGGGCCGTACGGGTTCACCGGCACCAGCAACAGCTTCGCGTCGGGGCGGGTCGCCTACACCCTGGGCCTGCACGGCCCGGCGGTCACCGTGGACACGGCGTGCTCGTCGGGCCTGATGGCCGTCCACCAGGCCTGCGGCAGCCTGAACAGCGGTGAAAGCGACTTGGCGCTTGCCGGCGGTGTCGTCGTGACGCTGGAACCGCGGAAGTCCGTCTCGGGGTCGCTGCAGGGCATGCTGTCGCCGACCGGCCGCTGCCACGCCTTCGACGAGAAGGCCGACGGCTTCGTGTCCGGCGAGGGCTGCGTCATGCTCTTGCTCAAACGGCTGGGCGACGCGCAACGCGACGGCGACCGCATCTTGGCGGTGCTGCGCGGAACCGCGGCCAATCAGGACGGCCGCACCGTCAACATCGCGGCCCCTTCGGAAACCGCCCAGGTGGCCGTCTACCAAAAGGCCCTCCAAGTCGCCGGCGTCGACGCCGCAACGGTCGGCTTCGTCGAGGCGCACGGCACGGGCACCCCCGTGGGGGACCCGATCGAATACTCGAGCCTGGCCGCGGTGTACGGAACCGCGGGACCGTGCGCGCTGGGCTCGGTGAAAACGAATTTCGGCCACCTGCAGTCGGCCTCCGGACCGTTGGGGTTGATGAAGACGGTCCTCGCGCTGCAGCACGGCACGGTGCCGCAGAATCTGCACTTCACCCGCCTGCCGGGCGAGCTGGCCACGGTCAAGACGGAACTGTTCGTGCCGCAGGCCAACACACCCTGGCCCACCGCCGGCCGGCAGCCGCGGCGCGCCGCCGTGTCGTCCTATGGAATGTCGGGTACCAACGTGCACGCGGTGCTGGAGCAGGCTCCGGTCGCGACGCCCGAAGAGCCGACGGGCACACCGACCACCAACGGGGCGTTGTTGTTTCCGGTGTCGGCCACGTCCGCGGAGCAACTGCGCGACACGGCGGCCCGGCTCGCGGCCTGGGTCGACGAGCACGCCGGCGGCTCGGGCGTGTGGGATCTCGGTTACACCCTGGCCCGACGACGCGCGCACCGGCCGGTGCGAACGGTGCTGTCGGCGAGCAACTTCGGCGAGCTGAGCGCGGCCCTGCGCGGGGTCGCCGGCAGCGACATCCCGTACGAGCCGGCCGTCGGGCAGGACGACCTCGGGCCGGTATGGGTGTTCTCGGGGCAAGGGTCGCAGTGGCCGAAGATGGGCGCCGAGCTGCTGGCGAAGGAGCCGGTGTTCGCGGCGACGATCGCCGAGCTGGAGCCGCTGATCGCCGAGGAATCGGGGTTCTCGGTCACCGAGGCCCTGTCGACGCCCGAACTGTTGACCGGCATCGACCGGGTGCAGCCGACGATCTTCGCGATGCAGGTCGCGCTGGCCGAGACGATGAGGTCCTACGGCGTGCGTCCCGGCGCCGTCATCGGGCATTCGCTCGGTGAATCCGCCGCGGCGGTCGTCTCCGGCGGGCTTTCGCCGGCGGACGGGGTGCGCGTCATCTGCCGCCGCTCGAGGCTGATGGCGGGGATCGCCGGCAGCGGCGCCATGGCCGCGGTGGAACTGCCCGGCCAACAAGTGTTGTCGGAACTGTCCATCCGGGGGACCTCTGACGTCGTCCTCTCGGTGGTCGCCTCGCCGACGTCGACGGTGATCGGCGGCGATACGCAGACGATCCGCGATCTGGTCGCGGCCTGGCAGGAGCAGGACGTGATGGCGCGCGAGGTGGCGGTGGACGTGGCCTCGCATTCGCCGCAGGTGGAGCCGATCCTCGACGAACTCCTCGAGGCCCTCGCCGGCCTCGACCCGCGGGAGCCGGAAGTTCCCTACTATTCGGCGACGCTGTGGAACCCCCGCGAACGGCCGTCGTTCACCGGCGAGTACTGGGTCGAAAACCTGCGCTACACGGTGCGATTCGCGGCGGCCGTGCAGGCCGCCCTCAAGGACGGCTTCCGCGTGTTCGGCGAACTCGCACCCCACCCGCTGCTCACCCACGCGGTCGAGCAGAACGCCGCCAGCCTGGACATGCCCATCGCCGCGCTCGCGGCGATGCGCCGCGACCAAGAGCTGCCAATTGGCTTGCGGGGCTTCGTCGCCGACGTGCACAGCGCCGGTGCCGCGGTGGATTTCTCGGTGCAGTACCCGACCGGGCGCCTGGTGGACGCCCCGCTCCCGACGTGGACGCACCGCAGGCTCATGCTCAGTCGCGAGGGCAAAGAGCAGGCGCACGGGGCGTCGGTGCATGCCGTCCATCCGCTGCTCGGCGCGCATGTGCACCTGTACGAGGAACCCGAGCG
>NZ_LZKF01000121.1:0-965 GCF_001672665.1 Mycobacterium sp. E2238
ACCTTGACGTGGTCGAAGTGCGGCACGTCGCTGAAATCGCTCCACCCGGAGCACACCAGCGCCCGCTCACCCAGCTCCGCGCACGCCGCGCCGATCAGAGCGACCGTGTCGGCCGGCGATTCGGCAACCGGCATGCTGCCAAAGCCGAAGCAAATCGGCGGTGTCCCCTTCGCGATCCACGACAACACCTCGTCGTCGGTATCGGTGGGCAGCTCCATCGTCAGCGATCCAACGAAAGGACGCTGGCCGCCCCATTTCGCCCATTCGGCAGCGAGCCCGGGGAAGCACACCTCGTCGTAGGCCTGGATTTCCAATGACCCACGTTCTGCGATCCGTCGCGGCGAGGCAACCGTGGCCGTGGGCAAGCCGAGTTCACGGCGCTGGCGGTCCTCGGCCCTCTTGTTCATGCGCCAGCACACCCAGTCGTACACCGCCATTCCGGTGCGAACCATCGGCCCCGGCAGCATCGGAATCAGCTGCCCGTTCGGCCGCATCGGGAAGTGATGCAGTGTCGCCAGCGGAATGTTGTAGTGTTCCGCGACGTTGGCGGCGGCCTGCTCGAAATTCAGGCCGGTGCACAATAGGTCAGCGTCGGCGGCGAGGGACGTCAGCGCCGCGCTGACCTCGCCCCAATGCCGGATGAGGGGCTCCCAGACCTTGCGCATCAACCTGATCGGGCTGCGGATCGTCCAGATGTTCCGGAAGAACTCAGCCCACATGTTGCGGAGGAACTCCTCGTCCAGGAAGTCGTGCAGTTCCGGGCCGTACGGGACCGCCGCGAGCCCGGTGGACTCGGCGAAACCCATCAATTCCGGTGGGACGGCCACGGCCACGTCGTGCCCTCGGCGCAGCAGCTCGCGGCCGACCGCTGCCAATGGCTCGATGTCGCCGCGCGTTCCGTAGCCGGCGAGGGCGAATTTCGTCACGGGTCCTAGCCTTGCAGTTGCCGTGCGCCGGCGCCCACC
>NZ_LZKF01000122.1:0-9368 GCF_001672665.1 Mycobacterium sp. E2238
GCACGACGATCTGCCCGACCAGCAACCGCAGCCGCAAGGACCAGGCCCGCCGCGCATTGGCCGACGGTCGCGACCCCCTTCGCCCGGCTTCGCCGCGCTTGCGATCGCTTCTGGCCGACGGTCGCGACCCGCTTCGCCCGGCTTCGCCGCGCTTGCGATCGCTTCTAGCGAGCCGGCTTGAGGACATAACCCGCGCCACGCAGCGTGTGGATCATGGGGTCGCGACCGTTGTCGATTTTCTTGCGCAGATACGAGATGTAGAGCTCGACGATGTTGGACCTGCCGCCGAAGTCATAGCTCCACACCCGGTCGAGGATCTGGGCCTTGCTCAGCACGCGCTTGGAGTTGCGCATCATGAATCGAAGCAACTCGAACTCGGTGGAGGTCAACGCAATTGGCTCGCCGGCCCGGGTGACCTCGTGACTGTCCTCGTCGAGCACCAGATCACCGACCACCAGCTGCGCGCCGCTGTCCACCGTCGTCACTCCCGTGCGTCGCAGCAACGCCCGCAGTCGCAGCACCACCTCTTCGATGCTGAACGGCTTGGTGACGTAGTCGTCGCCGCCCGCGGTCAACCCGGCGATGCGGTCTTCCACGGCGTCCTTGGCCGTCAGTAAGAGCACGGGCAGCTGCGGGGTCTCTTCGCGCAGCTTGTGCAAGACATCGAGCCCGCTCATATCGGGCAGCATCACATCGAGGACGACCACGTCGGGGCGTTGGGCGCGGGCGGCGGCGATGGCGGATGCCCCATCGCTCGCGGTCGCGATGTTCCAGCCCTCGTAGCGCAGCGCCATCGACACCATTTCGGCAAGCACCGACTCGTCGTCCACGACCAATACGTTGATCGGGTTCCCATCGGCACGACACATCACGACCCGCTCGACGGAGGATCGGGGATGCGTCACAAGTTCCAGTATGCGCACCGCCCTGAGCCGCCGCTATGGCCTACCTTTGCGCACCCTGTGAACGGGATCGCGCGACCGCTCAGCGGTCGCGCGATCCCGTTTTCCCGGCGAAGTGGCTAATACCAGTAGCGCCGGCCGGCGACTGGGCGGCCGATCGAGCCCATAATCCACAGCACGGCGCCGATGACGAGCACGACGACGCCGATCTCCCAAAGCAGGGGGACGCTGAACACAAACCCGAGAATAAGTAGGACTACGCCGAGGACGATCATGACGACTCCTTTAGGTGAGGGGCACTAGGACACCAGGCATTGAACTGGGCTGCGGAACATGGCAGTCCTTGACTTTCGGGTTGACGCCCCCGTAATTCAAAGGCCCCGCGATGACGGTCAACGCAATGTTTCCCGCCGTTACACAACTGGTTGAGTCACCTTTGAAGTAGTCGCGTTGCCATGCCGCAAACACCCCGATGAGCAGCCATACCAGGGCAATGGTGCCGATGATTCCGCTGCCACGCATGGTGACCTCCAATGTGGTCGAGAAAAATTTCTCGTGGACCATAGTTACCCATTCGACTTGTGTCTAAACCTTGGTGAGGGTGAATTCGGCAGTGTGCCAGCGGAGCCCGGGGGACTAAGTGCGGTCGGCGAGCCACGCCGTGGCCCGCCTCTTCGACGCCCGCGAAAGCCACGCGTCCTGGATGAGCTCGGCCAGTTCGGTCCTGCCGATTTCGGGTAGCCGGGCGGCCCGCACAAGTACCGATGGATGTCCGGCAAAGTGGTCGGTGGTGAAGAACGGCGAATCGGGATCCTGGGTCAGCGCCAACTTGTCGCTCTCCGACTCCACCCAGAGCATGATCACGTCGGCATAGCGCTCGCCGGTGGCCGGATCGATCGCGTCGGGCTGGGGCGTGCGGAAGAACACGAACGACTTACCGCCCACCTGATAGATGGCGTTGCCCTTCGGACCCTCCAGGCGCTGAACGTGCGGCATCGACGCGGCGATCTTGTGCACGTCGCTTTCTCGGGCGGGTCGATCGGCCACACCGGCGAGGGTAGCGGCCGTGACACCCTAGCCGCGCCGCTGCGCGGACACGTACAGCGTGGGCGGCATCGTGTGTTCCGCTTCCTGCGGAACGTTGCGGCCGTAACGAGCCATCAACTCCGAAAACGTCGCCGTGGCGACGTCCCAGCCCCGGTCTCGCAGCCAGCCGTCGACGGCGGTGCGCTCTTCGGGATACCAGAGATCGTCGTAGTCGGTGATCTCGGAGTCGACCAGCTTGGCGGCCGCGGCTCGCATGCGCTGCATGTCCTCGCGCTGGCGCCGGACGAGCTCGGGATCGGTGAATCCCGCGCCCGGCACGTTCGAAGCCAGCCAGCTGCCGTCCGCGCTGAGGGAATGGATGCGCTCGAACAACAAGTCCTGGGCCTGGGCGGGCAGGTAACGGACCAGACCCTCGGCCGACCAGGCGGCGGGCTTGGTCGGGTCAAATCCTGCCTCCTGCAACGCGTTCGGCCAATCCTGCCGCAGATCGATCGGCACGTTCACCAGGCGTGCCTTCGGTTGGGCACCGTGCTCGCGCAGCGTGTTGGATTTGAAGTCCAGCACCTTTGGCTGATCCAGCTCGTAAACGACCGTGCCGTCGGGCCACGGCAGCCGCCAGGTGCGCGCGTCCAATCCGGCGGCCAGGATCACCACCTGCCGCACGCCGGAGGCGGCCGCGCCCAGGAAGAACTCGTCGAAAAAGGCTGTCCGCGTGGCCATGAAGTCGATCATCAGCTGGATGCGCGTACTCACCTCCGGCTCCAGCTCCACCGCCTTGGCCAGGAGTGCGGGATCGGCGTAGATGCTCCACATGCCTTCGCCCGCGGCGTCGACGAACACGCGCGCGAACGGGTCTTTGATGAGCGGGTTGGCGCTCTCGGTCTCGGCGGCCCGCGCCGCCGCGACACCCAGTGCGGTGGCTCCCACGCTTTGGGTGATGTCCCAGGAATCGTTGTCGGTACGCGGCATCGCCAGTTCCCTTCACGCGCGAGTCAGTTAGTTCCGCACACTATTGTTCCAGCCTCCGCCGCCCGGGGCCCCTTCGCGAGGGTGGCCTACGCTTTTTCCCAGACGGCCCACAGGGTTGCAGAGGAGCGCTGGCATGACGGAAGTGTTTGCCCCGATCGGCACGGGCCCCGCGTGGATGCGGTGAACCTGGACGCCGTCGCGGCGTGGATGTCCGAGCAGGGACTCGGCGAAGGCCCGCTGGAGGATGTTTCCGCCGTCACCGGTGGAACGCAGAACGTCATGGTCCGGTTCACCCGGGCCGGCCGGCCCTATGTCCTGCGCCGGGGGCCGCGACACCTGCGTCCGCGGAGCAACAGCGTCATCCTGCGGGAAACGAAAGTCCTTGCGGCACTGGCCGGTTCCGACGTTCCGCACCCACACCTGATCGCCGCCTGCGAAGATCCCGCCGTGCTGGGCGACGCCGTCTTCTACCTGATGGACCCAGTCGACGGGTTCAACGCCGGCGAGGGACTGCCGCCGCTGCATGCGGGCGATGCCGCCGTGCGGCACGGCATGGGCCTCTCGATGGCCGACGCGCTGGCCAAGCTGGCCGCCGTCGACCACGTCGCGGTGGGGCTCGCCGACTTCGGCAAGCCGGAAGGCTTCCTCGAACGCCAGGTGCCGCGCTGGCTCTCGGAGCTGGACTCCTACAGCGACTATGACGGCTACCCGGGACCGGACATCCCGGGCATCGAGGAAGTGTCGGCCTGGCTGGAGCGCCATCGGCCGGCGACGTGGACGCCCGGCATCATGCACGGCGACTACCACGCCGCCAACGTGATGTTCTCCCGAACCGGGCCGGACGTGGTCGCCATCGTCGACTGGGAGATGTGCACGATCGGCGACCCGCTGCTGGATCTGGGCTGGCTGCTGGCCACTTGGCGCCAGCCCGACGGTTCCACTGTGTTCAGCCACGCCCTGGGCGGTCAGGACGGATTGGCCAGCACCGACGAACTCTTCCAGCGCTATGCGGCCAACACCACCCGCGACTTGTCGCATATCACCTGGTACACGGTGCTGGCCTGCTTCAAGCTGGGCATCGTCATCGAGGGGACACTCGCCCGGGCCTGCGCGGGCAAGGCCGAAAAGGAGGTCGGCGACCAGCTGCACGCCGCGACGGTGCACCTGTTCGAGCGCGCGCTGGGCATGATCGAGGGCCAGCGCTGATCCACTAACATCTGCGTTCGTGCCGCCTTATCCCGAGGAACCCGACTACTACTCCGAGCCCACCCAGGCCGCGCGGTATGGCGGCGGGTATTACGACGAGCCGGCGCCCCAGCCCGAGCCGCCGACTCCGTGGTACCGCCGCCCCGCGGCGCTGGTGGCGGCCGGCGCGATCGGGGTGATCGTGCTTGCGCTCGTGGCCTTTGCGGTGGTCAAGTTGGTGGCCGGTTCGCCCGCGCATAGTCCGGCAGCGACGACTACGACCACCGCGCCGACCACAACGGTGACGACCACCACGACCACGGAGCCGCCACGGCACCACGGTGGTGGCGGCGGCGGTGGTGGCGTCCCGACCGAGACCGTCACCGAGACCGCCCCGCCCCCGAGCTCCGACACCCCCACCACAACGGAAGCGCCGAGCACCGTTACGGTCTCGCCGAGCACCGACACCAGCACCGTCACGCAAACGCAAACCGTGACCGTGCCGCCCCGTCGCGGCCCGTTCGGGGGCCCGTTCGGCGGACGCTAGCGGTCGGGAGCCGTCACAGTTTGGCGCCCAGCCCGGCGACCATGTTGATGGTGACCGCCAGGATCACCGCGCCGAAAAGGTACGACAGCAGCGCGTGTCGTAAAACGGTTGCGCGCAGCCGAGAGTTGTTGATCTCGGTGTCGGAGACCTGAAAGGTCATACCGACGGTGAACGCCACATATGCGAAGTCGAGGTATCGCGGCGGATGTGGGTCGTGGAAATCGATGCCCCCGGCCTCGTCGGAGTAGTAGAGGCGCGCGTAGTGCGCGGTGAAAAGCGTATGCACGGCAAACCAGGACGCCACCACGGCCAGAATGCCCACGCCCGCTGCTGCGAGGGCTTGGGCGCCCGAATGTGTGCCCGCCGCGACTACGTATCCGACCCCGCCGAGGCTGCCCAGGCTCGCTGAGACGATGACCACGTCGGCGAGCAACCGGGTGGCGTCCTCGCGTGTCGCGTGCCGAGCGGTGCGTTGTGCGTCCATCGGTCCGATGATCAGCCAGCTCCACGCCACGTACACCGCTGCGGCCACCACCCAGCCGAGCAGGGCGAACCTCCAACCGAGCGCATCAGCGATGGCGACCGCAGCCGCGGTTCCGGCTATCAAGGCAACAAAGAGCCGCACCGCGACCGTGTCACGGAGAAAGCGCACATAGGAAGTCACAGCATCGACTTAAGCAGATGCCGCAGCTTGCGACCGGTCGAACGAGGTCCCCAACCGCGGTCGACCGAGGTCTCCGGGAGCGCGGGGAGGGATTCGAGCCCTCGACCCTTTGTTGGTGATCGCTTATCGCCCAGCATATTTCGGCCGGGGTTTTCATAGCGCGCGATTTGCCCAATGCCCGCGCCTCGAGGCGCTCATACTGGTCACCGTGAAGCGCCTAACCCGTAAATCCCGTGTCGGATTCCACGGGATAGTTGCGGCTGCCGTTGTTTTCGCGAGTGCCGTCGGCTGCGCGAGTGAGCACAATCGTGGTGCGTCCACACCAGGACCGACACCGGCGTCCGTCACGCATTCAAACCTTCCGTACGACAACACTCCAGACGTTGCCCCCGCGCAGGAGCAGAGTTTTGTCAATGTCACCAACGGGTTCGGGCTGGATCTGTTCCGGCGCATGTCGGCGGCCAGTGAAAAGAACCTGGTCTTCTCTCCACTGAGCCTCAGCGTTGCGTTGTCGATGGTCTATGCCGGCGCCGCCGGTGACACCGCGGCCGAAATGAAAGCCGCTTTGCGCGATCCGTTCGGCAATGACACCTACCACCGTGCCATGAATCAACTGCTGCGCGAACTGCGCTCACGCAATCGCACCGCGATCTCCGCCGACGATCCGAGGAGTATCGAGCTGGCGATGGTCGACCGGGTTTGGCTGCAGCGTGGCATGTCGGTTCGCGCGCCGTTCCTCGACATCCTCGCCACCCAATACGACGCGGGCGTGCATCTCGCCGACTTCAAGGGCAACCCCGACGGCCAACGAGTCGCCCTCAACAGCTTCGCCAGCGACGCGACCAAAGGGCAGATCAAAGACCTGATCCCGCCGGGCGTCATTGACGAGTCGACGCGTGCGGTGTTGCTGAACGCGGCCTACCTGAAGGCGAGCTGGGACAGGCCATTTCCGACAGAACTTACGGCCGACGGCAGCTTCCGCCTCACGCCTCAGGCAACGGTCACCGTGCCGATGATGCACAAGGCGAGTTCGCTGCGCCACGCGGCTGGGTCGAATTTCCAGGCGGTGGAACTTCCTTACGTGGGCGACGACCTCAAAATGCTGGTCGTGGTGCCGACCGAGGGACAGCTGCAGGCGGTCCGCAACAGCATCGACGACGCTTGGTTCCGCAACTTGTCCTTTGTGCAGGGGCCGGTCAGCCTCACTTTGCCCAAGTTTCGCATCAGCTGGGGACCCGAGGAATTCAAGGAAACCTTGGCAGCGGTGGGGATGCCCCGCGTATTCGACCAGAACCGCGCGGACTTCTCCAACATCACCACCGACGAGAAGCTGTACATCCCACGGGTGCTGCAGAAGGCCTTCGTCGGGATCGACGAGTTCGGTACGGAAGCCGCAGCCGTTTCGACGGTCATCGGTGGCGGGTTTGGTCCGGTCGAGGAAGTGACGGCCGATCACCCATTCCTGTTCGCCATTGTCGACAAGACCGGCGCCGTGGTCTTCGCGGGGCAGGTGATGGATCCGCGCTGAAGCACGGCGCTAGTCCGCAATCACGTTGGCGGGAAGGGGTTTACCCGGCGGCGTTGCAAGGCCGGAAGCTTCCCGCCGACGCGGTGCGGGGACCGCGGCGACAACCGGGGCGACAGGATTTGGCCGAGCCGTGCGGCGACCCAGCCGGGTTCCGTCAGACCTGAAGGCGCAACAGCGTTGGACCGCTTACATCAAGGTGCAAGTGGTGACGCCTGCGGTTGTGGTGCAACCGCAGCCCGACATCAGCAAGGCGCTGGAGGCGATCATCAGGGCGGCGAGGGTTCTGGTGACACGGGACATGGCACTCAACTCCGATGGTGTGTGCGGAACTGAATTAATCGCCCGAGGCCCTTAACATACGCCCGCCGGCGACAGCGTGGGGCAATTCCGCAGATTGTCGATCGCGCCCATCGAGCGAGATCGACAACGTCATACCGAGTGAGCGCGCCCGAAGGGATTCGAACCCCTAACCTTCTGATCCGTAGTCAGATGCTCTATCCGTTGAGCTACGGGCGCCCGTGTTCAGTTGTCTTGCGTCGCGTTCCTCGAAAAGACCAGCGGAGGCGAGAGGATTTGAACCTCCGGTCCCCTTTGAGGGGGACAACTCATTAGCAGTGAGCCCCATTCGGCCGCTCTGGCACGCCTCCCTTGGACTGTTTGAGGGTACCCGACCCCTTTCCGGTCTCGCGGAACCGGCCATAGCGTACACATCCGCGACATAAACTGTCGAAGTGACCGCTCGCCTGCGTCCCGAACTGGCCGGACTGCCAGTCTATGTGCCCGGCAAGAACGTGCCGGGCTCGATCAAGCTGGCCAGCAACGAGACCGTGTACGGCCCGCTGCCCAGCGTGCGGGCGGCGATCGAGCGCGCCGTCGCCGTCGTCAACCGCTATCCGGACAATGCCAGCGTGGACCTCAAGGCGGCGTTGGCCATGCACCTCGGCTCCAACGTCGCCCCGGAGCACATCGCGGTCGGCAGCGGTTCGGTCACCTTGTGCCAACAGTTGGTGCAGATCACCGCATCCGCCGGCGACGAGGTGATGATGGGCTGGCGCAGCTTCGAGTGCTACCTGCCCATCGTCCAGGTTTCCGGCGCGACCGCGGTCAAAGTGCCGCTGACCGACCACACGCACGACCTCGACGCGATGCTCGCCGCGATCACCGACCGCACCCGGCTGATCTTCGTCTGCAACCCGAACAATCCGACGTCCACGGTGGTCGACCCGGACGCCCTGGCCCGGTTCATCGAGGCAGTGCCGCCGCAGATCCTGATCGCCATCGACGAGGCCTACGTCGAATACATCCGCGACGGCATGCTGCCCAGCAGCCTGGAGCTCGCACTATCCCGCAGCAACGTCGTTGTGCTGCGGACCTTTTCCAAGGCGTACGGCCTGGCGGGCTTGCGTGTCGGTTATGCGATCGGCCACCCCGACCTCATCACCGCGCTGGACAAGGTGGTCATGCCCTTCGCCGTGACGAACGTCGCCCAGGCAGCCGCCATCGCGTCGCTGGAGGCCTCCCACGAGCTGGCGGCCCGCACCGACGCTCTGGTGGCCGAGCGCACCCGGGTCAGCGCCGGGTTGCGCGACGCCGGGTTCACGCTGCCGCCCTCGCAGGCCAACTTCGTCTGGTTGCCGCTGGGTGCCCGCACCGCGGACTTCACCGAGCAGGCCGCCGACGCTCGGCTGGTGGTACGGCCGTTCGCGGGCGAGGGGGTGCGCATCACCATCGGTGCGGTGGAGGAGAATGACGCTTTGTTGCACTTCGCCCGCGACTGGATTTCCCGCACCGAAGCTTAAGGAGCACTCCATTGGACTTGGCGCGCAAGCAGTTCACCGAGTTCAAGGAGCGCGAGGGCGAGATCCCCGACACCGAGCTCGACGACTTCTGGGCCGGCCTCGAGCCCGCGACGATCGAGGGGATGCTGGGTGAGTGGAAGGGCGGCGAGTTCCGCACCGGCCACCGGATGAACGGCCAGCTGGAGAAGGCGGGCTGGTTCGGCAAGACCTTCTCCTCGGCCCGCGACGTGCAGCCGCTGGTATGCCTCGACGCCGACGGCAACAAGTTCTCCAACAAGGAGATGGGCAAGGGCGAGGCCAGCCTGTGGCTCGAAGAGTTCCGCGGGGAGGTCACTGCGACGATGGTCTACGACGGCCAGCCGGTGCACGACCACTTCAAGAAGATCGACGACGATGCCGTGATGGGAATCATGAACGGCAAGGGCGTCCGGGATAACGGCCGGTACTACTACTTCTACCTCGAACGCGTGTAGCGGCTGAGCCTTCGAATGTGCGGCTGGACGCACATTCGGCGACCAGTGCGCGGCTGGACGCACACTCGGCCAAGCGACGAGCGTTACCGCGCGGGGTTGCGGCCGGTGAACGCGACCAACTGCTCGAGCGCGCCGGCATCTTCGGGCACGTCCACCGGGTCGTCGAACCCCGCGCCGCCGCGGAACTCCGGCCTGATGACCTTGCGCGCCAGCCCCAACACGTACTCGGACAGCGGCTCGGGCGCGTTGATCTC
>NZ_LZKF01000123.1:0-29652 GCF_001672665.1 Mycobacterium sp. E2238
TGCGACCTGATCGTGGCCGCCGACAATGCCAAGTTCAGCGATGTCGTCGCGGTGCGCTTGGGGATGCCCGGCGTCGAATATTATGCCCACCCTTGGGAATTCGGTCCCCGCAAGGCCAAAGAGCTGCTGCTGACCGGAGATTCGCTCGACGCCGGGCATCCCCAAGCGCACCGCGACGACATCGCTGAACTTGGCATTGTCGGCGGCCACGATCAGGTCGCACGCCCAAATCAGCATCAGACCCGCGGAGATCGCGTTGCCCTGCACCTGGGCGATGGTGATTTTGCGCAAATCCCGCCAACGGCAGGTGTTTTGGAAGAAGTAGTGCCATTCCTGCAGGTAGATCTTCTCCACGATCGGATCGCGCGTCCCGCCGTTGATCCGGAAGCTCGGAAGTTGGCTACGCTCCGCGATCGCCAGCTCTGAGCCCAAGTCATGGCCCGCGGAGAAGTTCTTGCCGCGCGCCGCCAGGATCACCACGCGCACGGTGTCGTCGGCCTCGGCGCGCAGAAACGCCTCGTCGAGTTGGACCAGCAGGCCGCGGCTTTGCGCGTTGTGGGCTTCCGGCCGGTTCAGCCATATCCGCGCGATGCGGCCCTCGTCGAGGGTTTCGTAGCTGACCAACTCGTCAGCTTCGGCGTTGCCCGTCTGGGCACCGGTTTCCTCGGAAAGTGTCATGCGGCCCACCTCACTTGTTGTCAGGTCCGACGTCGTTACACATTACGGCCAGTGTGTAAGTGGGTCACCGGTGGGTGGGTGAGCCGTCCGGCCGCATGCCCAGCGGCAACAGACGGTGATCGCGGGTGAACGCCAGGCGGACCAGTCCCAGTGCGACGACGACGGTGGTGGCCGCCACCGAGCCCAGGATCAAGAACATCACGACGGCCTGGACCAGCACGGCCTGCACCGGGTGCACGCCGGCGAGGATGAGCCCCGTCATGGCACCCGGGAGGAACACCAGCCCGGTGGCTTTGGTGGTTTCGATTTGCGGCGATATCGCCGACCGCAACGCGGTCCGCAGGTACGGGGAGGCGGCCAGACGGGAGGGCTGCCCGAGGGCGAGCCTGGCTTCGACCTCGTCGCGCTTGTCGCGGAGCTCGTCGACCAGCCGCCGGGCCACCAACACCGTGGCGGTCATCGAGTTGCCGATCATCATCCCGGCGACCGGCACCAACGTCCGCGCCTGCAGGGGGAACACCCGCAGCCCGAAAATCACCCCGAGGGTGATGACGGCCGCGGCGGCGAACGTCGCGATCGTCAGCGGCGCGAGTCGCGGCACCTCAGGCGCCCGACGTCGGGCGAGATCCCCCGCGTAGGCCACCATGCCGGCCACCCACGCCCACGACCACCACAGGGAACGGCCGGGCTCGAACAGCAAGGTCAGGCCGCCGCCGACCAGCAGCAGCTGCGCCAGGGCGCGGGCCGCCGCCCATGCGAGCTGGCCCTGCAGCCCCAACCGCTGCCAGAGCGAGATCGCCGCTGCGACCGCCACCAGAATCAGCGACGCCGCCAGGCCCATCCAGCCGACCTGGCCGTTCATCACGCCGCCGACCCGACCGGGCCGAGCCCCAGGCTTCGACCCCGCTCGATGTGCAGGACGCGGTCCGCGGCGCGTTCCACCTGCGCCGAATCGTGGGTGACCCACAGCGCGGGAATCCCGTCGGCCGCCAGGTCACGCACCGCACGCTCGATCACCCTGGCGGCTTCGGCGTCGACCGCGGAGGTGGGTTCGTCGAGGAGCAACACCTGCGGTCGGGCCATCAGCGTGCGGGCCAGGCACATTCGCTGCGCCTCCCCGCCGGACAAGGCGGTGGCGTCGCGGTCCAGCCAGGATCCGGTCAAACCGACGCGGGACAGGGTGTCGCGCATCCGTCCGTCGGATGCGTCTGGATCGGCTGCCCGCAGGTTGTCGGCGACCGTCCCCGGAAACGGCGACGGCCGCTGGAAACACATGCCCACCCGGCGCCGCAACCACAGCGGATCGATGCCGGCGACGTCCTCGCCGCAGAACGACACTGTGCCGCTCGTCGGCACCTCGAGCCGGTTGCACAGGCGAAGGAGGGTGGACTTGCCTGCGCCCGACGGCCCGAACACCGCCGTCACACCCCGACCCGGGATGGCTGCCGTCAGGCCGTCCAGCGCCCGCACTCCGTGCCGCTCTACGACCACGTCGAGGAACTCGAACATCAAGTCCTCACCCACCTGCTCATCCTGCATCACCTACAGTTATGTCATGGCTACGAAATCTGACCCTGGCGAGATCGGCGACGTCGAACCGGTTGCCGACAGCACCGCGAGCCAGGCCAGGCGAGTCGTCGCGGCCTATGCGAACGACGCCGACGAGTGCCGCGTCTTCCTGTCCATGCTCGGTATTGGGCCCGCAAAACTCGACGCGTAAATGGCACCCGGGGACGGGCACGACTCGAAAACACCCTTCGGGAATTCCGATTTTGTGGTGGTCGCCAACCGGCTGCCGGTAGATCAGGAACGGCTTCCCGACGGCACCACCGCATGGAAGCGCAGCCCCGGCGGCCTGGTGACGGCCCTGGAGCCGCTGCTCCGGCGCCGGCGGGGAGCGTGGGTCGGCTGGGCGGGCGTCGCCGAGGAAGAGACCGACTTCGATGACGAGCCCATCGTCCAGGACGACCTGGAGCTGCGCCCGGTGCGGCTGAGCGCCGACGACATCGCCCAGTACTACGAGGGATTCTCGAACGCCACGCTGTGGCCGCTGTACCACGACGTCATCGTCAAACCGATTTACCACCGTCAATGGTGGGACCGCTACGTCGAGGTCAATCGGCGCTTCGCCGCGGCCACCTCCCGCGCCGCCGCGGAGGGCGCGACCGTGTGGGTGCAGGACTACCAGCTGCAACTGGTGCCGGCGATGCTGCGGGAACTGCGGCCCGACCTGACCATCGGCTTTTTCCTGCACATCCCGTTCCCGCCGGTGGAACTGTTCATGCAGCTGCCGTGGCGCACCGAGATCATCGAGGGCCTGCTCGGCGCGGACCTGGTGGGCTTCCACCTGACCGGGGGCGCCCAGAATTTCCTGTTCCTGTCGCGGCGACTGATCGGCGTGAACACCTCCCGAGGCTCGGTCGGCGTGCGCACACGGTACGGCGAGGTCGATCTCGGGTCGCGCGTCGTCCGGGTGGGCGCCTTCCCCATCTCCATCGATTCCGGCTCGCTCGACCAGGCCGCCCGCGACCGCGACATCAGGCGGCGCGCGCGGGAGATTCGGACGGAGCTGGGCAACCCCCGCAAAGTGCTGCTCGGCGTCGACCGGCTCGACTACACCAAGGGCATCGATGTGCGGCTGAAGGCCTTCTCGGAACTGCTTGCGGAGGGACGCGCGAAACGCGACGACACCGTTCTGGTGCAGCTCGCGACGCCGAGCCGCGAACGCGTGGAGAGTTACCAGATTCTGCGCAACGACATCGAGCGCGAGGTGGGCCACATCAACGGCGAGTACGCCGAGGTCGGTCATCCGGTGGTGCACTACTTGCACCGTCCGGTCCCCCGCACCGAATTGATCGCGTTCTTCGTGGCCGCCGACGTCATGCTGGTCACCCCGCTGCGCGACGGCATGAACCTGGTCGCCAAGGAGTACGTCGCCTGCCGCAGCGACCTCGGCGGTGCGCTGGTCCTGTCCGAATTCACCGGCGCCGCCGCCGAACTCCGGCAGGCCTATCTGGTCAACCCGCACGACCTCGAGGGCGTAAAGGACGCGATCGAAGCGGCGCTGAACCAGCCCATCGAGGAGGGCCGGCGCCGGATGCGGTCGATGCGGCGGCAGGTCCTCGCCCACGACGTCGACCGCTGGGCGCGCTCATTCCTGGACGCATTGGCGGAGCCGCAGGCGCAGGACGCCAAGTAGGCCGCGCGAACCCATGGTGCTGCCGCGCAAACGCTGTGATACTCGGGGGATCGGTCCAGGGGAAGGTCCGAGAAGGGAGGGCACTGTGAAGCTCCGTCGCGGGTTGGCCGCTGGCGCAGGCATCTTCTCGGCAGTCGCCATCGGGATCGCGCTGGATTCCGGTGACCCCGCGCACGCGATCGGACCGCCGCCGGATGGCAACTACAACTACAACGAGGCGGGGGTTTCCGGGGTGACCTGGACGATCTCGGCCCTGTGCGATCAGCCGTCCGGAACCCGGAACATGAACGACTACTCCGACCCGATCGTGTTCGCGATGAACTGCGCCCTGAACATCGTCAGCTCGACGAACGAGCGGATCAGCGCCGCGGACAAACTGCAGAACTTCAGCGGCAGGGCCCGGATGACCAGCATGCTGTGGACATTCAAAGTCGAGAAATCAGACGGGGTTTCGTGTCCGGGCGGCGGCACTGCACCGTCCACCGACACGTATGCGTTCAGCGACGAGAACATGAGCGGCACCCACACCAGCCTGCACGGCGCCGTCTGCGGGATGCAGCCGGAGATGAAGAAAACGCCGTTCTCCTTGGCCTTGGCCGGTCCGCCGCCCAGCCCGATCGAACGTTATCCGTTGTACTGCAACGGGATTGCGATGTGCTACTAGATCGGCGTGATGTAGGCGATCAGCCATTGCTTGCCGATCTTCTTGAAGTCGACCCGCAGCCGGCTGCCGTCGTAGAGCGGCTGGCGTGTTTTATCGGTCACGGTGCGGTTCATATAGACCATCAGCGATGCCGAATCACGCTTGGCGGACATCACTCCCACGCCCACGACGTTCGCCTGGACGACCACCTCGCGTTTCTTGGCCTCCGGAATGATCTGCGCGTTCGCGCTTTTCCGGAATTCCTGGCGATAGTCGGGGGTCAACAGCGGGTACGCGTCGCTGAGGCTGCGTTCCACCGTCTGATAGTCATAGGCGAAGACCTGGGGAATCTCCTTGGTAGCCAGGGCCGGTAGCACCGCCCGCGCCGCTTCCTCGCCGCGCGTCTGCACCCGCCCCCAGTAGAACCAGCCTGCCGCCGCGGACAACCCGACGAACACCAGAATCAGGAGGTAGCCCGCGACGATGAGCAGCCGGCGCCGCCACCGCATCAATTACCCCCGTTGGGGTACTTCAGGTCGTAGCCCGTCATCCGGCCCTGCTCGTCCTCGTGCACGATCACTCGCAGGCGATAGGGCATGGACGGTTTGTTCACGCCGTCGATGTCGGCGACTGTCACCCGCACCGAGACAAGCACGGACGCGTTGTCGGTTACGGTGTCGATTCCCTCGAGCGCGGCACCGTTGATGACCGCTTCCGACGTCGCGTTGGTGGAGCGGAAGATGCCCTTGAGGTTCTCGATGTTGTTGTTGGCGCCGAGCATGCCGCGCAGCGGTCCGCTGGTGCCGTTGAAGAAGCGGTTCACACTCTCGTCGATGTTGTCCTGCTTATAGCTGAACATGTTGACCACCGTTTGCGTGGCGGTGTCGACGAACCGCTGGTCGCGCGCTTGCTGGGCGTTGGCGTGCCGCTGCTGGACGACGAGCACGGCCAAGCAGCCGGCCAGCGCGCCGATGGCCAACACCGCGGCCGCGAACGAAATCCATGCCACCAAGGCGCGGTGCGGCTGCCGCCGCGGTGGCGGCTTGAGGGATTTGAGCGTCTTGACGGACTTGGCCGGCTGCGCCGGCGCGGCTTCGACCTGCACCGTGGCGGCCTCGCTCGCCTCCCCTTTCGCGGGGCCGGCCGCGCGGGAGGCCCGGCGGCGAACGCGCGGATTGGTCATTGGCTCGACTGCCACTACATCGGCCTCGGATCAAGCATCAGGTCCACCCAATTCTCGGCGCTGGACACGCCGCTAGCACCGGCCGCGAAAATACCAGTGCCACCGGCCGGGTCCCTAAATGCGCCCGTCTTCTCGTCATAGGTGGCATATGCGGGCCCACTGGCCTGCGGCTGCGGACCAGGTGGCGGCCCCCACGGCTTCTCGGGTCCCGGGCCCGCCGGCGGGGGATTGATCCCTACTGGCGGAGCCGGCGGCGGCAGCCACTTGGGATATGGCAGCTGCGGTGGCACGGGCGGAACGCCGGGCGGCTGCCACGACGTGAACGGCGGTGGCGGCCCGTTGTCGTTGGGCGGCGGCGGATCGTATGCCGGCTGCTTGTTCGGCAACGGGCCCGGCCCCGGCGCCACCCCGGGCGGAGGCGGCCCGACAATTGGTGTGCCCGGGTCGGGTTCGGCATCCGGCGGGATGTAGGGGAACTTGTTGGGCGGCAACACGTTCAGCCCGTTGGTCATCGGGGTGTCGTACGGCACGGGCGGACCACGCCACGGGTTGCGGCCGATGGGAACGTAGCCCTTGGGGTCACGGCAGAGCTGAACGGTCGGCGCCCGTTTGCCGGGGAATTCCTGGCACGGATAGTTGCGCGCGCCCCGCACGGTGCTCGGATCGTTCTGAGCCACCTTGCAGTACATGTCCCGCGGCAGCTCGCGCACCGTCTCGTCGGCCGGCGTGCGCATCAACGGCGGGGGCAGGAAGCCGACGGCGCACGGCGGCGGGTCGTTGAGGTCCAGCTTGAAGTCCAGCTTGGCGCCTTCGTCCTGCGGTGCGCCGCCGGCCGCCGTCGTGATCGCGGCGAACAGCGCCGGCAGCACGACCAGCAGCTGCTCTATCGACTTGTGGTAGATAACGCCCACCCGACCCAGGTTGGCCAGGCTGGCGGCCAGTGTCGGGAAGGACGGGCGGATGCCGGAGAACGCGGTGCTGGCTTCGTCGGTCGCGCCCGGGGCGGTAGCCAGCGTGTCGCGCAGCTGCGGGTCGGCCTGGCGCACCTCGGAGGTGAACCGCGCGAGCCCGTCGGACAGCGATTTGATGTCGGCGCCGGCGCGAATCTGAGACTGCAGGAACGGGCCGGCCTGGTCAATCAGCTGTGAGGCCTGCGGGTAGTTCGCGTTTGCCTCGTCCACCAGCAGCCGGGCGGACTCGAACAACCGGGCCAGCTCGGGTCCGGACCCGTTGGCCGCGATGAACGTCTCGTGCAAAACCTCGCGCAAACGGGTGTCGCCCAAGCTGTTGGTCAGGGCCTCCGCGCGTTTCAACAGGTCGGCGACGTCCTGACCGATCCGGGTGTTTTGCCGCTCGATCCGAAACCCGTTGTGCAGCTTGGTCCCCGCCGGTGAGCTCGGTGGCACCAGGTCGATGTATTGCTCACCGACGGCCGACACGCTCTTGACGGTGGCGGTGACATTCGAAGGGATGGGCGTGCCGCTGTTCAGCCGCATCTCGGCGGTGACGCCATTGGGATTGAGTCCCACCGATTCCACCCGGCCGACGGCGACGCCGCGGTAGGTGACGTTGGCGTTCTTGTACAAGCCACCGCCGGCGACGAAATCGGCCGTCCCCGCGTAGGTTCCGAGGCCGAACGTCGCAGGCAGCCGCAGGTAGAAGATCGCCATCACAGTCAGTGTGACGGCGGTGATCACCGCGAATATCCACAGCTGGATCCTGGTTAGCCTGTCGTGCATCTGCGCCCGCCCCCTACTGTCCTGAACCGGTGCCAGGCGGAATCTTGAACGGGTCGGCCGCCTGTCCGGACAGGTTGGCCATTTCACCGACCAAAAAGTCGGGCGGATTCAGGATCTCGTTCATGTGGGCCATGTTCGGGTCGAAATACGCCGTGGTGAAGAAGGTTTCACCGAGCCGGCGCAGCGTGAGGTCGAAGGTGGTGAACACGTTGAGGTAGTCACCGCGCACCGCATTCTTGATGCCGAAGTTGGGGAAGGGGAACGTCAGCAAGAGCTGAAGCGACGTGACGAAGTTCTTCCGGTTGTCGGCGAGCGCCTTGGATGCGGCGTAGAGGTCTTTGAGGTCGGCGGCGAAGTCCACCTTGGTTTTCGCCAGCACATGCGAGGTCACCGTCGCCAGCTTCTTGAGCGCGGAGAACGCCTCGACGATATGGTCGCGGTTCTTGTTGAGCACCCGAATCGCGTCGGGCAGTGTGTCCAGCGCCCGGCCCAGGTTGTCCTTATCGCGCGCCAGGCTCGCCGAAAATCGGTTCAGGCCGTCGACCGCATCGATGATGTCGTTGACTTGCCGGTTGAGTCCGGCGGTCAGTTCCGCCAGCCGCGGCACCAGGTCGACGAACTGGTCTTGCCGACCCGCGACGGCCTGATAGGTCTCGTCGGTGATCTCTTCCAGGGCACCGACGTTGCCCTTGTTCACCACGACGCCGAGGGCCGACAGCACCTCCTCGGTGGTGGGATAGCGGCCGGTGTTGGACTCGGAGATTTTGGACCCGTCGGTCAGTTTGCCGACGGCCGGCTTGCCCTTGGGGCGCGCCAGGTCGATGTGCATCGAACCCAGCAGCGATGTCTGGGCGACGGTCGCTGTCGCATTGGCGGGCAGCGAAACATGCTTGTCCAGTGACAATTTCACTGCCGCGAAGAACGATCCATCGGACCGCTGCACGGCTTGAATGCCCGAGACACTGCCGACGGTGACGTCGTCAACCATGACCGGAGAGTTCTGCGGCAGGGTCGCCACGTCGGGCAGATCGACGGTGATCGAGTAGGCGCCCCCGCCATGGCCCGCCGTGCCGGGCATCGCCAGCGAGTTCAGACCGTTGAATTGACAGCCGGCCAGCAGAGCGCTTCCCGCAGCTAAAGCGCTGCCGCGCAACCATATTCGGTTCACTCAGCCGCCCCCTTGATCGGTAAGCGCCACCGGCGCCTGGCCCGGCGCGGGGCCCGGGAGCGGCCCGAAAGCGCTCCCCGGGGCGGGGCCGGGGGCCGGACCGGCATTACCCAAGGCCGGCGCGGGGCCGGGGGCCGGGCCGGTCTGCGGAGCCGGCGGGACCAGCAACGCCTGCAGGTCCGCCGGGTTCTGGGCGGCGGGCGGCGTCTTGGCACCATTGGCCGGGATCCAGGTGAGATCGGGGACCGGGGTCGCCGACTTGGCCTGGGTTTCCGGGGTGTCGTAGATGATCTGACCCTTGTAGGCCGTAATCGTGTTCAGCGGGTGGAACATGATCGGCGGGTAATTGACGGTGAGCCTGCGCAGCACCGGTCCTAGCCGCTCACGGCAGAGCTCGGCGCGCTTGAAGTAGTCGGGGGCGCGCGGTCCGGCGGCCGTCTCGAAGGACCCACCGCAGATGAACTGCACGGGGTTGGCGAATTCCGGAATCGACAACAGGCCGTTGAGCGTGCCCTGCGCCGGGTCGTAGATGTTGTAGAAATTTGCGATGCCGGGGCCCGCCACGTGCAGCACCTGCTCGATGTTCTCGCTCTGGTCGCTCAGCGTCTTGGCGAAGTCGTTGAGGTTATTGACTGTATCGATGATGGTCGAGTTGTTCTCGTGCAGGAATCCCCGGATGTCGGAGAGCGCCTTGTTGAGGGTGCCCAGGGTGTTGTCGAGGTGACGTGAGCTGTCGGCGAGCACCTGGGAGACCGAGGCGACGTTCCCGGCGAACTGCACGATCTGTTCGTTGCTGGCCGACAGCGCGTTGACCAGAACCTGAAGATTCTTGACCGTGCCGAAGATGTCACTGCGTGAATCCCCCAGCCGCCCGGCGGCTTGGGAGAGCTCGCGCAACGCGTTGTGAAACGACTCGCCGTTGCCGTTGAACGTGTCCGCGGCCTGGTTGATCGCCCGGCCCAACGGCCCCTGCATCGACCCCGTGGTGGGCCCGAGCTGCACGGCCAGTTGCGTCAGCGACTCTTTGACCTCGTCCCACTCCACCGGGACCCCGGTACGTTCCAGGCCAATGCTCGCGCCGTCGGCCAGCACCGGGCCACCGGTGTAAGCCGGCGTCATCTGAATGAACCGCGCCGCCACCAGGTTCGGCGACATGATGATGGCCTTGGCGTCCTTCGGGATCTTCACGTCCTTGGACACCGACATGGTGATCTTGACATCGGAGGGCCGCGGCTCGATGGTGTCGATGTGCCCCACCGGAACGCCCAGGACGCGGACCTGGTCGCCGGGATAGAGACCGACGGCGGACGTGAAGTAACCGACGATGCTGCGCGTGTTGCCGGTCGACGACAGCACATAAACGCCACCCACCAACACCGCGACGAGCGCGATGGCGGTGGTGTAGCGCAGCCCCCGGCTGCCGGCGATCCGCCGCATCATGGCGACTTCGGCCTAATGATCCAACGCTCCTGGATCAGCCCGCGCAGGTAATCGGCCAAGCTAGCCGGCATCTTCCCGGGCTGGTAGAAGAAGTCGAACATCGTCGCGAGCAGCGGCGCGGGGATCACCCCGTAGACGTTGACGTTGAATCCCGGTCCGGAACCCACGACCTCGCCCAACTCGGTCGCGTAGGTCGGCAGCCGTTTGAGGGCCTCGGTGATGTAATCGCGGCGCTCGTTGAGATTGCTCAGCACGTCGTTGAGCTTGCTCAGCGACGGCCCGAACTCCTTGCGGTTGTCGGCGACGAAGCCGGAGATCTGCGCGGAGAGTCCCTGGATTCCCGAGATCAGCCGCCCCAGGGCGGCTCGCCGCTCGTCGAGCGCGGCGAACAACTCGTTACCGTCGTCGACCAGCTTGTTGACCTGGTCGGCGCGCTGGGACAGCACGCCCGTCACCGACTTCGCATGTGCGAGAAGGCTTTGCAGCGCCTCGTCGCGCCGGTTCAGCGTTCGCGACAGCGTCGTCACACCGTCGAGCGCACCGCGCAGCTCGGGGGTGGCGTCGTGCAGCGTGTCGGTCAAGACGTTCAACGCCTGCTCGAACTGAGGCTTGTTCAGGTTGTTGGCGTTTTGACCCAGATCCTCCAGCGCGCCGGCGAGTGTGTACGGCGTGGTCGTGCGGCTGAGCGGGATCGTGGTCGACCTGCCGCTCCCGGCCGGGCTCACGGCGATGGAGCGCTCCCCGAGGATGGTGTCGGTGCGGATCGCGGCCAGTGACTGATCTCCAACGGCGACATGGCGATCCACGCTGAAGCTGATCTTGGCGCTGTCTCCGGCCAGGCCGACCGACGTCACCTTACCTACCTTGAGGCCAGAGACGTACACCGCGTTACCGGGATTGATGCCGCCGGCGTCAGAGAAATAGGCGTCGTAGATCTTTCCCTGCGGCCAGAACGGTAATGCCGCGTAGCCGAATGCGATGAGCACAACACACACGACCAGCACCACCCCGAAGATGCCTGTGCGCAGCGGATCGCGCTCACGCTTGGCGTTACTTGGCAAAAGCGCACCTCCCCTTGCTGGGATCCACCTGGCCACCGAGGGGCAGCAGGATGTCGCTTCCCGCGGGGCCGTTGATCTTGATCGTCACCGAGCAGAAGTAAATGTTGAAGAACGAGCCGTAGGCACCCAGCGCGGCCAGCCGCAGATAATCCTCGCCCAGCTGCTCGACGTCGTTGTTGACCTCGGCCTTGCGGTTGTCCAGTTCGGTCGCCAGCGGCCGGGTGTTCTCCAGGATGCCCTGCAGCGGCCGGCGCGAATTCTGCAGTAGCTCGGTCAGATCCGTCGTCGTCGACGCCAGCGGCGGAATGGCGCCCGCGATGTCGTCCTTGTTCTTGGCCAGCCCGCTGATCAGTTGCTGCAACTGGTCGACGCTGGTCGAGAATTGGGCGCTGCGCTCATCGACGGTCTTGAGCACCGTGTTGAGGTTGTTGATCACGTCACCGATCAGTTGGTCGCGCTGGCCCAATGCCGACGAGAACGCGCTCGTGTCGGCCAGCACGTTGGACAACGCGCCGCCCTGGCCCTGCAACAACTCGATGACCGCGCTGCTGATCGTGTTGACCTTGTCCGCGTCCAGACCCTTGAGCACCGGGCGAAGCCCGCCCAGCAGCGCGTCGAGATCCAGTGCAGGCTGGGTGTGTTGGGCGTTGATCGTGCCGCCCGGCGGCAGCTTGCGCAGCTCCCCCGGTCCCGAGGTGATCTCCAAATACCGATCACCGACCAGGTTTTCGTAGCGAATCACCGCGCGCGTCGAGGAATAAAGCGTGTAACGATTGTCGAGACCGAACGACACGTCGATGGTGTTGTCGGGGTTGAGCTTTACGCCGGACACCGCACCGACCGGAACACCGGCGATGCGCACCTTCTGGCCCGCCTTCAACCGGGACACATCGGTAAACGTTGCGTGATAAGTGCTTTCGGGACCGAACCGGAAGTCACCGAAGATCACCACCAAGCCCGCGGATACGAGCAGCATGGCCACCGTGAAGATGCTGACCTTGATCATCATCGAGCGGTGCGTCGGCATCTCCCCCGCGGCCATCAGAAGTCGTCCCGTTCCGCGAAGGCGCCGTGGAACAAGAACTGAAGCGTCGAGGGCGCGTCGAACTGCAGTTCGGTGAACGGCTCGTACGGAACGTTCGCGTTGTCGGTGACCAGGAACGGTGACCGGAAGAACGACCCACCGGTCTGTTTCGTCGGAATGTCCGGCAGCCCACGGCAGTTCGGCCCACCTGAGGCGTTGACGATCGGCAGGGACTCGGGGAACGTGTACGACGGCGCGCCGAGGACGAAGCTCGAGGACGTGAACAGGCCCGCTTTGCGGACACCGAGCAGTGGGGCGAACTCCTTGATACCGCGCTCGATGCCGGCGAACAGGCAGCCGAATTCGGGTGAATAATCAGCGGCCACCTTCAGTGGGGCCCGCAGCCGGTTGATGGCGTCGATGAAGTCCTGTTCGGCCGGAGCCAACGTCTCATAAGCGTTGTTGGCCAGGCCGATCGTGGCCAGCAAGGTGTCGTTGAGGTTGTTCTGCTGGTCGACGACGGTCTTGTTGATCGTCGGAAGGTTGTCGAAGATGGTGTTGAGATCCGGAGCGGCGTCGGCGTAGATGTTGGTGACCACCGCCGCCTTACGGAAGTCCTCCTGCAGCGCAGGCAGTTTCGGGTTCGTTTGCTGGGTCAGCGTGTTGAGGCCGGACAAAATGCCGCCGAAGTCGTCGCCGTGACCGCGCAGACCCTCGGACAGCGCGCTCAAAGTGCCGTTGAGTTCGACGGGGTCGATCTTGTGCAGCAGGTCCATCAGCGACTGGAACAGGGTGTTGACTTCCAGCTGCACCGCAGAGGCCGCAACGTGGGCGTTCGGACGTAGGGAGGTCGGCGAAGGGTTCTGCGGCGGAAGGAATTCCACCGATTTGGCGCCGAATATGGTGTTACCCGCGATATGCACCGGCGCATTGGAGGGAACGAAGTGCATGTCGTCGCTGTTGATGCCCAGCGTCAGACGCGCCTGGTCATCGGAGTAGTCGATGGCCTCGACCTTGCCGATCTGGATGCCCCGGTATTTGACCTTGGCGCCTTTCTCCATCACCAGCCCGGCCCGGGGGGCCGAGACCGTGACCTTGTCGATCGAGGCGAAAGCCGCTGTGTAGGAAAGGTAAGTCACGACGGCGAACGCCAGTATCAGGCCGGCCAGCACTACGGCTGCCAGCCTGACGGAGGTTCGCGTTCCTGTGTCTGCCATGTTCCTTTAAGCGGTCCTCTTACCCGGAGAGGTTGAAGTTACCGGACGCGCCGTAAACGGCGAGTGAGATGAACAGTGTGATGACGACGACGACGATCAGCGAGGTGCGCACGGCCTGGCCGACCGCGATGCCGACGCCGACCGGCCCGCCGCTGGCGTTGTAGCCGTAATAGGTATGGACGAGCATCACCGCGATGGACATGACGATCGCCTGCAGGAACGACCACAGCAGGTCCGAGGGGATCAGGAAGGTGTTGAAGTAGTGGTCGTAGAGACCCTTGGATTGTCCGTTGATGTACACCGTGGTGAAGCGGGCGGCGAAGAACGCGGCCAGTACCGACAGTGAATACAACGGGATGATCGCGATGAGTCCGGCGATCAGCCGGGTCGACACCAGGTAGGACACCGAGTGCACCGCCATGCATTCGACCGCGTCGATCTCCTCGGACACCCGCATGGCGCCCAATTGCGCGGTGGCACCGGCGCCGATGGTGGCGGCCAGCGCGATGCCCGCGATCACCGGCGCGACCACGCGGACGTTGAGAAAAGCCGACAGGAAGCCGGTCAGCGCCTCGATGCCGATGTTGCCCAACGAGGAATACCCCTGCACGGCGATGACGCCGCCGGAGGCCAGGGTGAGGAAGGCCGCGACACCCACCGTGCCGCCGATCATCACGAGCGCCCCGGCGCCCATTGTCATCTCGGCGATCAGCCGGACCGTCTCTTTGCGGTAGCGGGTGAGGGCATTCGGGACGTACCGGACGGTCTGCCCGTAGAACAACGCCTGCTCACCGAAGTCGTCGATCGGCTCCTGCAGCCGGAAGGCGAGGTTACGCAGCCGGTAGGTGACGTCGTAGCTCATCGAGTACTCACTTCGCCGAGATTCGTACGCCGATGGCGGTCATCACCACGTTGATGACGAACAGACAGATGAATGCGTAGACCACGGTTTCGTTGACCGCGTTGCCGACGCCCTTCGGGCCACCCTTGACGGTCAGGCCGCGATAGCAGCCGACCAGGCCGGCCATCACTCCGAACAGCAGCGCCTTGACCTCGGCGAGCACCAGCTCGCGCAGGCCGGTCAGCACGGTCAGTCCGTTGATGAAGGCGCCCGGGTTGACACCCTGCAGGAAGACGGAGAACACATAACCACCGGACAGGCCGATGGCGCACACCAAGCCGTTGAGCAAAAGCGCAACAACAGTGGAGGCCAGCACGCGGGGTACCACGAGTCGCTGGACCGGGTCGATGCCCAGCACCCGCATCGCGTCGATCTCCTCGCGGATGGTGCGCGCGCCGAGGTCGGCGCAGATCGCGGTGGCGCCGGCACCCGCGACGACGAGCACGGTGACCACCGGACCCAGCTGGGTGATGGTGCCGAAGGCCGTTCCGGCGCCGGACAAGTCGGCGGCGCCGATTTCGCGGAGCAGGATATTCAGCGTGAACGCCACCAGCACAGTGAATGGAATCGATACCAGCAGCGTCGGGACCAGCGACACGCGCGCGATCATCCACGTCTGTTCGAGGAACTCGCCCAATTGGAACGGCCGGCGGAAAGCCTGCCGGCCGGTGTCGATCATCATTTCGAAGAACCCGCCGACGGCACGGGCGGGGACGGCAAGCTGCTGCATCAACTTGGCTACCCCCCTCAGCTGCTCGCGGCGAAGTCTATGCGTCGCCTTAGCGGTATCTCTCGTCGCATGCGGCTCGGTGTGAGCCGGATCATATTAACCCAGAACAAGTTAATGCTGTCAATGAACAGCATTTCCTTGTCTGAAACGTTAACTTGCCAGGTCAGATGCGCTTATGACATTCCAAACTGACACACGTTCTTACTGCTGATTCCCCCCCACGAAGTAACCTCACACAGCTATTGCTCCATCAGCCCCACCGCGGAAAAGTTCCGCTCCGGATCCCGCCCAGCAAAGTACTCTTGCAGCGTCGCACTCAGTTGCGCAGGCTCCCAAGCCTCCCCCGAGGCGCTGAACTGATGCTCAGCGGTCGGCGCCGCAACCAATGTCACCCGCGGCCCGTAGACGATGAATACCTGGCCGTTGACTTCCGCGGCCGCCGGCGACGACAAGAACTTGACCAGGCTGACCACGTGCTCGGGTGACAGCGGGTCGATCCCGCCCTCCTCGACGTCAGGTGCGGCACCGAAGACGTCGGCTGTCATGGCGGTACGGGCGCGCGGGCAAATCGCGTTGGCGCACACCCCGTACCGACCGAGCGCCCGCGCGGCCGTCAGGGTGAGCGAGATGATGCCGGCCTTGGCGGCGCCGTAGTTGGCCTGACCCACCGGGCCGACGAGCCCCGCCTCCGACGCCGTGTTGACCAGCCGGCCGTAGACGGTTCCCCCGGCATCCTTTGCTTTGGAGCGCCAGTAGGTGGCCGCGTTGCGGGTGAGCAGGAAATGGCCGCGCAGGTGCACCGCGATCACCAGGTCCCATTCCTCGTCGGACATGTTGAACAGCATTCGGTCGCGGGTGATCCCCGCGTTGTTGACCACGATGTCCAGCCCACCGAGACCATCGGCCTGGGCGACCAGCTCGTCGGCGGTTGCCCGCTCGCTGATGTCGCCGGCCACCGCGACCGCCTTGGAGCCGGCGGTGTTGATTTCGTCGATGACGTCTGAGGCATCGAGGGCGGCGGCGATGTCGTTGACGACGACGGTGGCGCCGGCCCGGGCGAGGCCGAGAGCTTCGGCGCGGCCCAGTCCCGCGGCCGCACCGGTCACCACCGCGACCTTTCCGGAGAGATCGGTCGCGTTCGTGCTGCTAGTCAATTTATGAATACCTCTAGTTTCGGGTCACGCACTTCAGTCTTCGCGCAACAGCGCGGCTCGCGGGCATTCGGCTATCGCCTGCTCGGCCAACTGCTCCTGATCGGCGGGAATGTGGTCGAGCTTCACGACGGCGTAATCGTCGTCGTCCAGGTCGAAGATATCCGGCGCGATTCCCATGCACACGGCGTTACCTTCACACCGGTCACGGTCGACGATCACCCGCACAGCACCCTCCTTGCACCTGGCCTTCACCTGAGGACATGCCCCATCAGTATGTAGGACCACCATAGGGCCCCGATACCGCCGGGGAAACGGCCGCTGGAATCTCAGACTAGAACGTGTTACAACCGGGAAGACGAACGGGTAGTTCTCGGCCGAGTAACGTCGGCTAGTCGAGGCGTGTCACGTTAACAAAGGACGGCTGGAATGCGCATCAGTTACACCCCTGAACAGGAGGAGCTGCGTCGCGAGCTGCGGTCGTACTTCACCACGCTGATGACCCCCGAGCGGCGGGAGGCGCTGCACTCGACACAGGGCGAGGTGGGAACCGGCACCGCCTACCGCGACACCGTCGCGCAGATGGGCAAGGACGGGTGGCTGACCCTGAACTGGCCCAAAGAGTACGGCGGTCAGGACCGCTCGCCGATGGACTCGCTGATCTTCACCGACGAGGCCGCGATCGCCGGGGTGCCGGTGCCGTTCCTGACGATCAACAGTGTGGCGCCGACCATCATGGCGTTCGGCACCGAGGAACAGAAGAAATTCTTCCTACCCAAGATCGCGGCCGGTGAGTTGCACTTCTCCATCGGCTACTCGGAGCCGGGCGCCGGCACGGACCTGGCGAACCTGCGGACCACCGCCGTCCGCGACGGTGATGACTACGTCATCAACGGCCAGAAGATGTGGACCAGTCTGATCGCGTACGCCGACTGGGTCTGGCTGGCCGTCCGCACCAACCCGGAAGCCAAGAAGCACCGCGGCATTTCGATGCTGGTCGTGCCGACGACGGCCGAGGGGTTCTCCTGGACGCCCGTGCACACCATGGCCGGTGTGGACACCAGCGCTACCTATTACTCCGACGTGCGAGTCCCGGTCACCAACCTGATCGGTGAGGAGAACGGCGGATGGAAGCTGGTCACCAACCAGCTCAACCACGAACGCGTCGCTCTGGTTTCGCCGCAACCGATCTTTTTGGCGCTCCGCGAGGTTCGCGAGTGGGCGCAAAACACCAAGGACGCCGGCGGGGCCCGGTTGATCGACTCGGAGTGGGTGCAGATCAACCTGGCCCGGGTGCACGCCAAGGCCGAGGTCCTCAAGCTGATCAACTGGGAACTGGCGTCGTCCAACAGCGAGTCCTTGTCGCCGGCCGACGCGTCGGCGGCCAAGGTGTACGGCACCGAACTGGCCACCGAGGCGTACCGGCTGCTGATGGAGGTGCTGGGGACCGCGGCGACCGTGCGCCAGGATTCGCCGGGCGCGCTGCTGCGCGGCCGGGTCGAGCGGATGCACCGCGCGTGCTTGATCCTGACCTTCGGTGGCGGCACCAACGAAGTGCAGCGCGACATCATCGGCATGGTCGCGCTGGGCCTGCCTCGAAACCGCTGAGCCCCCTCTTCCTAAGGACGAACATCGATGGACTTCTCGACAACCGAAGCGGCGAACGATCTCGGCGGCCTGGTCGACACGATCGTGAATTCGGTATGCACACCGGAACACCAGCGTGAGCTCGACAAGCTAGACCAACGGTTCGACCGTGAGCTGTGGGGCAAGCTCGTCGACGCCGGCATCCTCACCAGCGCTTCGGCCACCTCGGTGGGCGGCGATGGATTCGGGGTGCTCGAGCAGGTCGCCATCCTGGTGGCGTTGGGTCACCAGTTGGCGGCCGTGCCTTACCTGGAGTCGGTGATGCTGGGCGCCGGTGCATTGGCCCGCTTCGGAACCGAGGCGCTGCAACAGGATTGGGCCGCCCCCGCGGTCAGCGGTGAGAAGATCATCGCCGTCGCGCTGCTGGGCGAGATGGGTGAGGGTCCGGTGCAGGCCACCCGCGCCGGCAACGGTTATCGCCTCACCGGTACCCGCACCCAGGTCGGCTTCGGTCCGGCGGCCGACGCCTTCCTCGTTCCGGCCGAGACCGATTCCGGCACGGCCGTTTTCGTCGTCGCCGCCGGCGATCCCGGCGTTTCGGTGACCGCGTTGCAGACCACCGGCCTGGGCAGCGTCGGGCACCTGGCGCTGGACGGGACCGAGGTGGACGGCACCCGGATGGTCGGCGGCGCCGAGGTTGTTGTCTGGCTCGACACGCTGGCTGCCCTGGGCCGCAGCGCGTTCCAGCTCGGAGTGCTGGAACGAGGGCTGCAGCTTACCGCCGAATACGCCCGTGAGCGCGAGCAATTCGACCGCCCGATCGGTAGCTTCCAGGCGGTGTCGCAGCGGCTGGCCGACGGCTACATCGACGTCAAGGGCTTGCGGCTGACGCTCACCCAGGCGGCGTGGAAGGTCTCAGAGGACGTTCCCGCCGACATCGACGTGGCCAGCGCCGCGTTTTGGGCCGCCGACGCCGGCCACCGCGTGGCGCACACCATCGTGCACGTGCACGGCGGCGTCGGCGTCGATACCGACCACCCCGTACACCGCTATTTCCTCGCCGCCAAGGAGGCCGAATTCGCGTTGGGTGGTGCCACCGGCCAGTTGCGCCGGATCGGCCGCGAGCTGGCGGAAACCCCTGCCTAGTTTCGTGCTTCCTCCTGACCCCACGGTCACCAGGCTGCTGGTACCGCTGGCCGAGATCGAGGACCGCGGCGTCTATTTCGAAGACTCGTACGTCAGCTGGCGCGATCACCTGCGTCACGGCGCCGCGATCGCGGCGGCCCTGCGTGACCGTCTCGACCGGTCGAGACCGCCGCACGTCGGCGTGCTGCTGGAGAACACCCCGTTCTTCTCGGCGATGCTGGCGGCGGCCGGCATGTCCGGGATCGTGCCGGTGGGCCTCAACCCGGTGCGCCGCGGCGACGCGCTGGCGCGCGACATCGCCCATGCCGACTGCCAAGTGGTGCTGGCCGACTCGAACTCGGCCGAGTCGCTTGGCGGAATCGACCACTTGAACGTCGACTCCGCCGAGTGGGCCGACGAAGTGGCCGCACATCGCGATGCCGAGCCGCACTTCCAATCGGCGACGGCCGCAGACCTTTTCATGCTGATCTTCACCTCGGGTACCAGTGGCGAGCCGAAGGCGGTCAAGTGCAGCCACGGCAAGGTCGCGATCGCGGGCGTGACGATGACACAGCGCTTCGACCTCGGCCACGATGACGTCTGCTACGTGTCGATGCCGCTGTTTCATTCCAACGCGGTGCTAGTCGGCTGGGCGGTGGCGGTGGGCTGCCAGGGCTCACTGGCGTTGCGGCGCAAGTTCTCCGCGTCCAACTTCCTGGTCGATGTCCGCCGCTTCGGCGCCACCTACGCCAACTACGTCGGCAAGCCCCTGTCGTATGTGCTGGCCACGCCCGAAAAGCCCGACGATGCGGACAATCCGCTGCGGGCGGTGTACGGCAACGAGGGCGTGCCTCGCGATGTCGAACGCTTCGCACGGCGGTTCGGGTGCGTAGTCCAGGACGGGTTCGGTTCCACCGAAGGCGGGGTGGCGATCGCGCGCACCCCGGACACCCCGGACGGCGCGCTGGGCCCGCTGCCCGAGGGCGTGGACATCGTCGACCCCGACACCGGCGCGTCCTGCCCCGCCGGCGTGGTCGGGGAGCTGGTGAATACCGCCGGACCGGGCCGGTTCGAGGGCTACTACAACGACGAGGCCGCCGAGGCCGAGCGGATGGCCGGCGGGGTCTACCACACCGGCGACCTCGCCTACCGCGACGACGCCGGCTACGCGTACTTCGCGGGACGCCTCGGCGATTGGATGCGTGTCGACGGTGAAAACCTCGGTGCCGCCCCGATCGAACGGGTGCTGCTACGCCACCCGGACGTGACGGAGGTGGCCGTCTATGCGGTGCCGGATCCGGTGGTCGGTGACCAAGTGATGGCCGCTTTGGTGTTGGCGTCCGGGGCCGAGTTCGACGCCGAGAAGTTCCGCGCCTTCCTGGCCGGGCAGCCCGACCTGGGGCCCAAGCAGTGGCCGTCCTACGTCCGGGTCAGCGCCGAACTTCCGCGCACGGTGACCTTCAAGGTGCTCAAGCGCCAATTGGCGGCGCAGGGTGTCGACTGCGACGATCCGGTGGTGCGAATCCAGCCGCAGAGGCAGAGAGGAACGTCCGCGGGTGATGAAACTCCGTAAGGTGATCGCAGCGTCGGCCCTTCTCGCCTCCCTGGGTCCGGCCGCGCTCGGGTTGGGTGCCGGTTTCGCCGCGGCCGAGCCTGTGCCGCCGCCGCCTCCGCTGCCTCCCCCGCCGCCGCTGGTGTGGGCACCGCAGACACCGGAGCCCGATCCGTGGCAACCGCCGCCGCAGGAGGAGTCACCCCCGCTGCCGCCGCTGCCGCCGAGCTAGCGACGCGCCGGCACCGTTGTCGCGCTGGGCGTTCAGACGATCGACGATAATGCGACATTGCACAGACATGTCGTCGAAGGAGACGCGATGGTTGGTCCGATCAGCGCATGACTTCCCGGCCTCTGGAGACAGCGCTAGAAGCGAGCTTCGACCAGCTTTCCGCCACCGTACCGGCGGACGTCGGCATTGCGATCGCCCGGCCGGATCGCACCTACTCGCTGGGTCGGTGGTGGTCCGGTGTCGCGTGGTCGACCATCAAGGTGCCGTTGGCGATCGCCGCGCTGCGCTCCGATTGGTTGCACGCCAAGGACCTGGCGGTCAAGGCCATCACGGAATCCGACAATCGCGCGTCGGAGCAATTGTGGTCCCGCCTGGGCGATCCGGAGGAAGCGGCACGGCGAGTGCAGGGTGTGATCGCCGAGGGCGGTGACACGGCCACCGTCGTCGAATCTCGTCGGCTTCGGCGTGGGTATACGGCTTTCGGCCAGACGCAGTGGACCCTGCAGCGGCAAGCAAGGTTCGCGGCCGAGCTGCCGTCGATCCCCGATTCGACCGACGTCATCGACCTGATGCAGCGCCTCACCAGCGGTCATCGCTGGGGGCTGGCCGCCAAAGGCCTTGCGGCCAAGGGTGGTTGGGGCCCCGGCATGCACGGCGACTACCTGGTGCGGCAGTTCGGCATCGTGCCCACGCCATCGGGGCAGTGGGGCGTGGCGCTGGCGGCCCGGGTCCACGACGGGGTGTTGGAGACCGGCGTCGAGGTCATGAACACGATGTCCGAGTGGGTCCTCAGCCGCCTTCCCGGGTTAGCCCGTTATTGACGGCACCACGGCGTCGATCAGGTGCGGCCCGGGTTCGCTCAAGGCTTGACGCAGCCCGTCGGCGAATTCCTCCGCGGTGGTGACGCGGCGGGCGGGCACGCCCATCCCCTCGCTGAGCTTGACGAAATCCATTGTGGGGCGCGACAAGTCCAGCAGGTCCAGCGCCTTCGGCCCGGGGGCCGACCCGGCACCCACCCGAGCCAACTCGATCCGGAGGATGTCGTAGGCGCTGTTGTCGTAGATCACGGTCGTCACGTTCAGGTTTTCCCGCGCTTGAGTCCACAGTCCGGAGATCGTGTACATCGCCGAGCCGTCGGATTCCAGGCAGAGCACCGGGCGATCGGGTGCGGCCACCGCGGCGCCCACGGCGGCCGGAATGCCGTATCCGATCGCCCCGCCGGTCAGCGTCAGCCAGTCATGGGCCAGCGCCCCCGCGGTGGCCTGGGCCAGCAGCACGCCGGAGGTGTTCGATTCGTCGACGACGATCGCCCGTTCCGGCAGCAGCGCGCCGATCACGTCGGCCGCCGATGCGGACGTCAGGGCGCCCGTCGGCAGCTGCGGCCGCGCCGACGCCGCCACCGGGGCAGCCGTGCCGGGCGCGACCTCGTCGGCCACCGCGGCGAGCGCCTCGGCGGCACCACTGTGCCCGGCGAGCAGATGCACCTCGCAACCGGCCGGGACGAGGTCACTGGGCATGTTCGGATAGGCGAAGAACGACACCGGCGACTTGGCGCCGGCCAGCACCAGATGCTTGGCATCCCCGAGTTGGGCGGTTGCGGCCTCGGCGAAATAGGCCAGCCGCTCGACGGCGGGGACCCCCGCGCCGCGCTCCAGCCGAGTCGGAAACGTCTCGCACAACACCCGCGCGCCGGTCGCCTGCGCGATCCGCGCGGCGGCCGCAAGGCCCGGTCCGCGGGTGGCGTCACCGCCGATCATGACGACCGTCGGCTCTCCCGAGCGCAGCACCTCGATCACCTCGAACGCCAACCGCCGCTCGGCACCCGCGGGTTCCGCGGGCACGGTGCCGCAGGGTTGCGCGCCGTCCGACCATGACACGTCGGCGGGCAGGATCAGCGTCGAAATCTGCGAGCCCGCGCGGCTGGCGGCGATCGCCTCGGCGGCGTCGGACGCGACGTCCGCGGTGTGTTCGGTGCGACCCACCCACCCCGAGACCGTGCCGGCGAGCGCGTCGATGTCGGATTCCAGTGGGGCGTCGTACTTTTTGTGATACGTGGCGTGGTCGCCGACGACCACCACCATCGGCACCTGAGCCCGCCGGGCGTTGTGCAGGTTCGCCAGGCCGTTGCCCAGGCCGGGACCCAGGTGCAGCAGCACTGCGGCCGGCCGGCCGGCGATGCGGGCATAGCCGTCGGCCGCGCCGGTTGCGACTCCCTCGAACAGCGCCAGCACGCCGCGCATGCGCGGGACGGTGTCCAGCGCGGCCACGAAGTGCATCTCCGAGGTGCCCGGGTTGGCGAAGCACACGTCGACGCCGCCGTCGACCAGGGTGTTGATCAGGGCCTGGGCACCGTTCACGTGATTGCCTCCAGTTTGAAAACGCGCTCGGCGTTGCCGTGCAGGAAGTCTCGGCGGCCCTCCTCGGCCAGGCCGAGGTCATCCAGTCCCGCCAGGGCGTGCGTGTGGGTCATCATCGGATAGTTGGTGCCGAACAAGACCTTGCGTTGTCCGGTACCGGTTTTCATGAACCGGACGAGCTCATCCGGAAGTCGCTTGATCGTGTAGGCCGACGTGTCGATATAGATATTCGGATGCTTGCGTGCGACGGCGACCATCTCCTCGGTCCACGGATAACCGACGTGGCCGCACACGATCACCAGTTCGGGGAAGTCGAGCGCGACCTGGTCGATGTAGGGAATCGGGCGGCCGGTCTCCGATGGTCGCAGCGGACCGGTATGGCCCACCTGGGTGCAGAACGGCACCCCCAGCTCCACGCATTCGGCGAACAGCGGGTAGTAGCGGCGGTCGGTGGGCGGTGCGTTCCACAGCCACGGCACCACCCGCAGGCCCAGGAATCCCTCTCGAACACGGCGCCTCAGTTCACGGACCGCTTCCATCGGGCGATCGAGGTCGACGGTGGCCAGCCCGCCAAACCGGTTCGGATGCAGGCGAATCCACTCGGCGACCTCGTCGTTGGAAACCAAATCCTGGCCGCCGGGGCCGCGCCACGCGCTGAGCAGGCCGAAGCGGACATCGGCCGCGTCCATGCTCGCGATGCTCGCCTCGATCGGGACGTCGGCATCCGGTATGGAGTCACCGGTCCAGCGCCGCAAGGATGCCAGCATGTCGCTGCGCAGGAACCGCGCAGTCGGGTGCTGCATCCACACATCGACCGTCATCGCGATCAAGAGTAGACGCGGTGTCAGAGAGCGAGCGCGGCGCGGGCGCAGGCGTGCGTCCGCTGGGCGTGCCCGCCACCGAACATCACGACGTGCGCCAGGAGGGGGAACAGCTGGTGGAGCCCGATGCGGTTGCGCCAGCCGGCCCGCAAGGGCCTCGCCCGCTCGTAGCCTTCGACGATGGCGTCGTAGTGCGGACAGCCGAACAGCGCGAGCATCGCCAGGTCGCTCTCGCGGTGGCCGGCGTGCGCCGCCGGGTCGATCAGCACCACACCGTCGGGCGTCCACATCACGTTGCCGCTCCACAGATCGCCGTGCAACCGCGCGGGCCGGTCGTCGTCGTCGAAATCGCCGGAGCGGCAACGCGCTACGACGGAATCGACGGCGCCGCGGGTGGAAGCATCGAGCCGCGGTGCGGCCAGTTCCGCCATCGGGATCAGCCGCTCCTCGGCGTAGAAGTCACCCCAGCGGCGGTGCCGCCGCAGCGACATCGGCAGCGGCTGAGACAGCGGCCCGAAGAACCCGGGTCCGTCCCATCCGTCGGGCCCGGCGCCGAACGCGGGGGCACCCGCGTCGTGCGTGACGGCGAGCCGGCCGCCGAACGCGAGCGCCGCCTCGGGGCTCGGTGGCACCGAGTCAAGCCGCCGCAGGGTCAGGCTCGTCGCGTCGACGGAGACGACGTGCGCGCACGGCACGCCCCCGTCGACTCCGGCCAGCCACCGCAATCCGGCGGCCTCCCACGCGAAGTAGCCGCTCGGCGCGGCCGGGTGTTGCTTGACGAAGTCGCTCAAGCGGTCGCGTGGGCGGCGTGCACGTCGTCGGCGGGACGCGCCTCCGTCTGCTCCTTGGCCCAGCGGTAGTCGGGCTTACCGGCCGGTGACCGCTTCACCTCGTCGACCAGCCAAAGGCTGCGGGGCACTTTGTATCCGGCGATCTCGGAGCGCACGAAGCGGTCCAGCTCCGCCAGCGACGGCCGGGCACCCGGGCGGGGCTGCACGACCGCGGCCACGTGCTGGCCGTAGCGGGGATCGGGAACTCCGACCACCAGCGCGTCGAACACGTCGGGGTGGCCCTTGAGCGCCGCCTCGACCTCCTCGGGGTAGATCTTCTCGCCGCCGCTGTTGATCGACACCGAGCCGCGGCCCAGCATCGTGACGGTGCCGTCCTCCTCGACCAGGGCCCAGTCCCCGGGGATCGCGTAGCGGACCCCGTTGATGGTTTTGAACGTCTCGGCCGTCTTCTTCTCGTCCTTGTAGTAGCCGACGGGGATGTTGCCCTTCTTGGCGATGAAGCCGCGCACGCCCGAGCCCGGCTTCACCTCGTTGCCGTCCTCGTCGAGCACCACGGTGCGATGGTCGATGGTCACGCGCGGGCCGCTGCTGTGCGGCGCACCCTTGGCGACAATGCTGGTGCCGCCGAATCCGGTCTCCGAGGAGCCGATGGAGTCGGTGATGATCCGGTTGGGCAACAGCTCGAGCAGGCGCTCCTTGATGCTCGGCGAGAACAACGCCGCGGTGCTGCCCAACATGAACAGCGACGACAGGTCGTAGTCGTTCTTCTTGTCGAGCGCATCGAGCAACGGCCGGGCCATCGCGTCGCCGGTGAAGAACAGCATGTTCACCTTATGCTCGTGAATTGTGCGCCAGACCTCTTCGGCGTTGAATTCCGGTGCCAGCACGGTGGTTTGGCCCGAGAAGATCGACCGCCAGGTGGCCGACTGGGTCGCGCCGTGGATCATCGGCGGAACCGGGTAGTTGATCATCGGCGGGTTCGCGGCCGCGCCCTTGGCCAGGTCGTATTCGCCCTCGACGAATTCGCCGGTGGCGAAGTCTGTTCCACCGAGCAGCACCCGGTAGACGTCCTCGTGGCGCCACATCACGCCTTTGGGAAAGCCCGTCGTGCCACCCGTATACAGCAGGTAGATGTCGTCGGCGCTGCGCTCACCGAAGTCGCGTTCCGGCGAGCCCTGCGCGATCGCCGTGTAGAACTCGACGCCGCCGTAGCGCTGGTAGTCGTTGTCGCTGCCGTCCTCGACGACAAGGATCGTCTTGACGTTCGGGGTGTCCGGCAGCACGTTGGCGACCCGGTCGGAGTACTGCCGCTCGTGGACCAGGGCGACCATGTCGGAGTTGTCGAACAGGTAGCGCAGCTCGCCCTCGACGTAGCGGTAGTTGACATTGACGATGATGGCGCCGGCCTTGACGATGCCGAGCATCGCGATGACGATCTCGATGCGGTTGCGGCAGTACAGCCCGACCTTGTCGTCCTTTTTCACCCCCTGGTCGATCAGGTAATGGGCGAGGCGGTTGGCCTTCTCCTCCAACTGGGCGTAGGTCAGCTTCTCGTCGCCGCAGATCAGGGCGACACGATCCGGCACAGCGTCGATGGCGTGTTCTGCGAGATCGGCAATATTCAGGGCCACGGCCACCAAATTAGAACGTGTTACATTTCTTGACAAGCTCACCCCCTACGTGGACGGAAAGGCGGTAGCCGTGGCTGTGCAGAATGGCGAGGCTCCAGCAAACGAACAACCGGGACCCGACGCCCTCGTCGAGCAGCGCGGTCACACCCTGATCGTCACGTTGAACCGGCCGCACGCTCGCAACGCCCTGAGCACCGAAATGATGGAAATCATGGTGCAGGCCTGGGACCGCGTCGACAACGATCCGGACATCCGCTGCTGCATCCTGACCGGGGCCGGTGGCTACTTTTGCGCCGGCATGGACCTCAAGGCGGCAACCAAGAAGCCGCCGGGTGAGTCGTTCAAGGACGGCAGCTACGACCCGTCGCGAATCGACGCCCTGCTGAAGGGGCGCAGGCTGACCAAACCGCTGATCGCGGCCGTCGAAGGGCCCGCGATCGCCGGGGGCACCGAGATCCTGCAGGGCACCGACATCCGCATCGCGGGCGAGAGCGCCAAGTTCGGCATCTCGGAGGCCAAGTGGAGCCTCTACCCGATGGGCGGGTCGGCCGTGCGGCTGGTGCGGCAAATCCCCTATACGGTCGCGTGCGATCTGCTGCTGACCGGCCGGCACATCACCGCCACCGAGGCCAAGGAGATGGGCCTGATCGGGCATGTGGTGCCGGACGGCCAGGCGTTGACCAAGGCGCTCGAGATCGCCGAGATCATCGAGAACAACGGCCCGCTGGCCGTGCAGGCGATCCTGCGGGCGATCCGCGAGACCGAGGGAATGCACGAGAACGAGGCCTTCAAGATCGACACCCAGATCGGCATCAAGGTGTTCCTGTCCGACGACGCCAAGGAAGGCCCCCGGGCGTTCGCCGAGAAGCGCAAGCCCAACTTCCAGAACAAGTAGACCCCTCTGGCGCAGACCCCTCGGGCACCCTTTTCCCGCCGAACGTGCTCTCAGGGCGGGAAAATCGGCTAAATCCCGCCACCAGAGCACGTTCGGCGAAACTGTCGGTGTCCGACGGCACACTTCCCGCGTGACTGCACCATTCCTCGGCAGCGAAGCACGGGCATCCGGCGAAGTAACGCGCCACGAGCTACGCACCCGGTTCGTCGCGATCTACCCCGACGTCTACGTTCCATCCGGATCTGACGTCACCGCCACGATGCGTGCTCGAGCCGCCTGGCTGTGGTCACATCGCCGCGCACTCGTCGCCGGCCACTCTGCTTCGGCACTGCACGGCGCCAGGTGGGTCGACGACAGGGCGCCGGCGCAGTTGCTGCATCAACACCGGCGGCCGCCGCCGGGAATTCACACCTGGCTGGATCGAGTCGCCCCCGACGAGATACAGCTGATCGAAGGGATGTCGGCAACGACGCCGTCGCGAACTGCCTTCGACCTGGCTTGTCGCAATCCCATCGGCAGAGCCGTCGCCGCTATCGATGCGCTGGCAAGAGCCACGAGGCTCGACACCGCCGAGGTCGAACTACTCGCCGAACGCTACATAGGGCACCGCAATGTCAGGCGCGCCAGGCAAGCACTCGAGCTGTTGGACGCCGGAGCCGAATCACCCCGCGAGACCTGGTTGCGGCTGCTGCTCATCAACGCCGGTTACCCGCGGCCGCGGACTCAAATTCCTGTCTACGGCGAATACGGCGAGCTCGTCGCGGTGCTTGACATGGGTTGGGAGGACATCAAACTGGCCGTCGAATACGAGGGCGATCACCATCGCACCGATCGCAGGCAGTTCAGCCGGGATATCGCCCGCTACGAGGCGCTGGCCGATCTCGGCTGGATGGTCATCCGGGTCACGGCCGACGACACGCGGGGCGGCATCCTCGCACGAGTGGCCGCCGCCTGGGCCCGCCGAACGTGCTCTCAGGGCGGGAAAATCGCCTAAATCCCGCCACCAGAGCACGTTCGGCGAAGACGGCGCCTAGTTCAACGGTGCGCTCGGCGTGAACGCCACCGGCATTTTCTCCAGACCGGAGACGAAGTTGGCCGGCCGCAAGGGCAGGTCGGCGTCCGAAGCCAGTCGCATGTCCGGCAGCCGCTGCAAGAGCCGGGTCTGCATGATCGACAGCTCCAGCCGGGCGAGCTGGTTGCCAAGACAGAAGTGCGTCCCGAAGCCGAAGGCGAGGTGGTTGTTCGGGTAGCGCTCGATGTTGAACGTCTCCGGGTCGTCGAACACCTTCTCGTCGAAGTTCGCCGACTCGAACAGCAGGATCATCTTCTCGCCCTGGCGCAGCTGGGTGCCGTGGAATTCGGTGTCGGCGGTGATCGTGCGCGCCATGTTCTTCACTGGTGCGGTCCAGCGCAGCATCTCTTCGATCGCGTTGGGCAGCAGGCTCAGGTCGGCCGCCAGGCGCCGGTGCTGCTCGGGATGCAGCAGCAGCTGGCGCGTCCCGCCGGACAGCGTGTGGCGCGTCGTCTCGTCGCCGCCGATCAACAGCAGGAGGACCTCGGTGACGATCTGGTGGTCCTCGAGCCGTGAGCCCTCGACCTCCGCGTGCACGAGGACGCTGACCAGGTCGTCGGTCGGCTCGGACTTGCGGGCCTCGATCATGCCCATCATGTACTGGCTGTAGGCCGCGAAAGCGTCCATGGTGACCTGGACGTCCGCTTCGGCCGCGGTGCTGCTCAACGCGCCGACCAAGTCGTCGGACCACTTGAGGAACATCTTGCGTTCCTCGGGGCGCACGCCGAGCATGTCGCCGATGACCGCCATCGGCAGGGGCGCGGCCAGGTCCCAGACGAAGTCGCACTCGCCGCGTTCACACACCGCGTCGATCAGCGTGTCACACAGCGAAACGATCTTGGATTCAAGGTCTTTCACGCGTTTGCGGGTGAAGCCGGAGTTGACGAGCTTGCGGCGCAACAGATGTTGCGGATCGTCCATCTCGATCATCATCTCGACCCCCGGTTGGTCGGGTCGGATGCCGCCGGCATTCGAGAACAGCTCCGGGTTGCGCTCGGCCTCGATCACTGCCTGGTAGGTCGAGGCGGCGGCTAATCCGTTGCGGTCGCGAAAGACAGGCTCGTTCTCGCGCATCCACTTGTAGATGGGTCGAGAGTCACCGGCGTAGAAAGTCCCGTCGGTGAGGTCGACGTCGGGTTTCGTCATGGTCATGAGATCTCCTGGGCATCACCGAAGGACATTTGTACGTGGTCGACAGAGCTGGACACCATGGCACGCTTTGGAAGACCAAGCGACGCAAGTTCTTTCGAGTACGGATGGTCGCCCAGCCGGATGCTCACCCCGCGCCAGCAAGCGCAACGCACGTACTCGCACCGCGACGGCATCACCCGCGAAACCGCCTTCGAACACACCCTGGACGGCGTACGCACCCGATTCGGCGGGGTGAGCATCCGGCTGGGCGACCATCCGTACTCGAAAGAACTTGCGTCGCTTGGTCTTCCAAAGCGTGCCATG
>NZ_LZKF01000124.1:0-18104 GCF_001672665.1 Mycobacterium sp. E2238
CCACGTCACCGCCGGTGAGCATCTCGCGCATCGCCGACAGCCGGTCGCCGTAGAACCCGGAGCAGTTCGCGATCCGGACAGCGTCGCGACCTGAAGCAGAGGCCATGCAGTCCTCCAATCTGCGTTTCACCGGTGAGCGCAAACCAACCAACCAACCGGTAGGTTAGCGGGTCGCGCCGGTGTCACGTCAAGGACGGCCGACCGCTCTCCGCGCCGAGATTGCCGCCACGGTCGTTGACGCGCCCGGATCGCGGCCGTCATGGCAATCTCGGCGCCGGCGGGCGTCGTTTTGGTGAGCAGCAGGCCACCGACTATCCTGATAGCAATCGTCGCACGTTCGGCCCCATCGGCCACGCCGCGCGACAAGCCCCCGACACGAGGAGTTAGGCCCGACCATGGCCGTACCCAAGCGCAGGATGTCGCGCGCGAACACCCGAAGCCGTCGCGCGCAGTGGAAGGCCACCAAGACCGAACTCGTCGGTGTGACGGTCGCGGGCCAGAAGCACAAGGTGCCCCGCCGGCTGCTCAAGGCCGCCCGTCTCGGTCTGATCGACCTGGACCGGCGTTAGTTAATCTCGGCAAACACCCGGCGCGCCTCTCAGCCCGCTCTCAGGCGTCGGGACGACACTAGGCCCGTGCGGATACTGGTCGTCGACGACGATCGCGCAGTGCGTGAGTCGCTGCGTCGGTCGCTTTCCTTCAATGGCTACTCGGTCGAGTTGGCCCATGACGGGCTGGAGGCGCTCGAGATGATCGCCAGCGACCGGCCCGACGCGCTCGTGCTCGATGTGATGATGCCGCGGCTGGACGGCCTCGAGGTGTGCCGCCAGCTCCGCAGCACCGGCGACGACCTGCCGATCCTGGTGCTCACCGCCCGCGATTCGGTCTCCGAGCGGGTCGCCGGGCTGGACGCGGGCGCGGATGACTACTTGCCGAAGCCGTTCGCGTTGGAGGAGCTGCTGGCCCGGATGCGGGCGCTGCTGCGCCGCACCAAGCCGGATGACGATGACGCCGAATCGGTGGCCATGCAGTTCTCCGACCTGACGCTGGACCCGGTGACCCGGGAAGTGAGTCGCGGGCAACGCCAAATCAGTCTGACCCGTACCGAATTCGCCTTGCTCGAAATGTTGATCGCCAACCCGCGCCGGGTGCTCACCCGCAGCCGGATCCTGGAAGAGGTGTGGGGATTCGACTTCCCCACCTCCGGCAACGCGCTGGAGGTCTACGTCGGCTATCTGCGCCGCAAGACCGAGGCCGACGGTGAGCCACGACTGATCCACACGGTGCGCGGCGTGGGCTACGTCCTTCGGGAGACACCGCCGTGACGAGTCAACTGCAACGATGATCCGGTACCAACGACCCCAACGCGTACCGCTGCGCGCCACCAGCTCGTTGTCGCTGCGATGGCGCGTCATGCTGCTGGCGATGTCGATGGTGGCAATGGTCGTCGTGCTGATGGCATTCGCCGTGTACGCGGTGATTTCGGCTGCGCTGTATAGCGATATCGACAACCAGCTGCAAAGCCGTGCGCAGCTGCTGATCGCCAGCGGGTCATTGGCCGCCGACCCCGGAAAGGCCATCGAAGGCACCGCCTATTCGGACGTCAACGCGATGCTGGTGAACCCGGGTCACTCGATCTACACGGCGCAGCAGCCGGGCCAGACGCTGCCGGTCGGCGCGCCGGAAAAGGCGGTGATCCGCGGTGATCTGTTCATGTCCCGCCGCACCGCCTCCGATCAGCGCGTCCTTGCCATCCACCTGCCCAACGGCTGTTCGCTGCTGATCTCCAAGAGCCTCAAACCGACCGAGGCCGTGATGACCAAGCTGCGCTGGGTGCTGCTGATCGTCGGCGGCGTGGGCGTCGCGGTCGCCGCGGTGGCGGGCGGCATGGTCACCAGGGCGGGGCTACGTCCGGTGGCCCGCCTCACCGAAGCGGCCGAACGGGTCGCGCGCACCGACGATCTGCGGCCCATCCCGGTGTTCGGTAGCGACGAATTGGCCAGGCTCACTGAGGCATTCAACTTGATGTTGCGGGCGCTGGCCGAGTCCCGCGAGCGGCAGGCGCGGCTGGTCACCGACGCCGGACACGAATTGCGCACCCCACTGACGTCGCTGCGCACCAACGTCGAGCTGCTGATGGCATCGATGGAACCCGGGGCGCCGCGGCTGCCTGAGCAGGAGATGGTCGAGCTCCGCGCCGACGTGCTGGCGCAGATCGAGGAATTGTCCACTCTGGTGGGCGATCTGGTGGACCTCACTCGCGACGATGCCGGCCAGGTGGTGCACGAACCGGTCGACATGTCCGAGGTGGTCGATCGCAGCCTGGAGCGAGTCAGGCGGCGGCGCAACGACATTCACTTCGACGTCGACATCACGCCCTGGCAGATGTTCGGCGACGCCGCGGGGCTGTCGCGCGCGGTTCTCAATCTCTTGGACAACGCGGCCAAATGGAGCCCACCGGGTGGCCGTGTCGGCATCACCATGCGACAACTCGACCCGTCGCACGCGGAGTTGGTGGTGTCCGACCACGGGCCCGGCATTCCGCCACACGAACGCAGGCTGGTGTTCGAGCGGTTCTACCGTTCGACGACCGCACGCGCCATGCCCGGCTCGGGGCTTGGGCTGGCGATCGTCAAGAAGGTCGTGCTGAATCACGGTGGGTTGCTTCGTGTCGAGGACACCGTTCCCGGCGGGCAGCCGCCGGGAACCTCGTTCTACGTGCTGCTGCCCGGTCGGCCGATGCCGCCGTCGCCGTATCCGACGCCCGCCGCGGGCACCCCCGAGGAAGAGTCCGGCACCGACGCCACGGTCCCCATGGCCGGCAACCAGTCGAACTCTCGGGAACCCGCGAACGTTATCTCAGTGGACTCTCAGTCCGCGCGGGCAAGGTAGGTCTGCAGCTACTGTTGAACAACCCAGTCGAGCCGACGAGCCGATACTGAGATGAGGAAGTGCGACCTAGCGACATGACGAATGACCCGAGGTATTCGCCACCGCCGCAGCAGCCGGGATATCGTCCCGCGCCGAATCAGCCTGCGCCCACCCCCACCCACCCGGGGAACTCTGCTTACGGGCAACCGTATAGCCAGCCATTCGACTGGCGGCATCAATCGCAGACATCCCAATTCCGGCAGCCCTATGACCCGTACAACGGCACCGGTCCAGGCCGGACGCCGACGGGAACCGGGGTAGGCCCCCTGCCCGGCGCTACCGGGACCGGACCGATTCCCGGCATGATGCCGCCGATGCCGCCGCCGGGCCCCCAAAAACGGTCCCGCGCAGGGCTGTTGACCGTAGGCGCGTTGGCCATCGCGGTGGTGTCGGCGGGCATCGGCGGAGCCGCGGCGACGGCTGTCGAGCTGGGCAGCCACACCACCAACGGCAACGGGCGCACCGTCATCGGCGCGCCCACCGTCCCGGCAGCGAACATGCCGCCCGGCAGCGTCGAACAGGTCGCCTCAAAGGTGGTGCCCAGCGTCGTCATGCTGGAGACCGATCTGGGCCGCCAGTCCGAAGAGGGCTCCGGCATCATCCTTTCCGCCGACGGGCTGATCCTGACCAACAACCACGTGGTCGCGGCGGCCGCGGGGCCGCCGAAGGGCCCGGCCGCTCCGGCCCCCGGCGGTCCGCCTGGAGGCCCGGGTGGCGGACCCGGTGGTCCGGCTCCCAAGACAACGGTGACCTTCGCCGACGGCCGTACCGCACCCTTCACGGTCCTGGGCGCCGATCCCACCAGCGACATTGCCGTGATCCGCGTGCAGGGCGTCTCCGGCCTCACCCCGATCTCCCTGGGCTCCTCATCGGACCTACGCGTCGGCCAACCGGTGGTGGCCATTGGGTCGCCGCTGGGCCTGTCGGGCACGGTGACCACCGGGATCGTCAGTGCGCTGAATCGGCCGGTGTCCACCACCGGTGAGTCGGGCAACCAGAACACCGTGCTGGACGCGATTCAGACCGACGCCGCCATCAATCCGGGTAACTCCGGCGGCGCGCTGGTCAACATGAACGGCCAGCTGGTGGGCGTGAACTCGGCCATCGCCACCCTGGGTGCCGACTCGCCGGACGCCCAGAGCGGTTCGATCGGGCTCGGTTTCGCGATCCCGGTCGACCAGGCCAAGCGCATCGCCGACGAGCTGATCAGCAGTGGCAAGGCGTCGCACGCCTCGCTCGGCGTGCAGGTGACGAACGACAAGGGCGCCCCGGGAGCCAAGGTCGTCGACGTCGTTCCGGGTGGTGCGGCCTCGAGCGCCGGCGTGCCCAAGAATGTGATCGTCACCAAGGTCGACGATCGTCCGATCAGTAGCGCTGACGCCCTGGTCGCGGCCGTGCGGTCCAAGGCGCCCGGCGACAAGATCTCGCTGACCTTCCAGGATCCCGCTGGTGGCAGCCGTACCGTGCCGGTGACCCTGGGGAAGGCGGATCAGTAATGCGAGTCGAAGAACCCTCGGCGGCGGGATTGTCGGATCTCGGTTATACCGTGGCACCCATGGAAACGGGTGCGGAGTTGGTGGTCGGCCGGGCTCTGGTCGTGGTGGTCGACGATCGCACCGCTCACGGGGACGAGGACCACAGTGGGCCGCTGGTAACCGAACTGCTGACCGAGGCGGGATTCGTCGTCGACGGTGTGGTTGCGGTCGCGGCGGACGAGGTCGAGATTCGCAACGCGCTCAACACCGCGGTGATCGGCGGGGTGGACCTGGTGGTCTCCGTCGGCGGCACGGGCGTCACGCCGCGCGACGTCACCCCGGAGGCCACCCGCGAGATCCTGGACCGGGAAATCCTGGGCATTGCCGAAGCCATCCGGGGCTCCGGGCTGTCCGCGGGGATCATCGACGCCGGACTGTCACGCGGCCTGGCCGGGGTGTCCGGGAGCACGTTGGTGGTGAACCTGGCCGGTTCCCGGTACGCGGTGCGCGACGGCATGGCGACGCTGAACCCGCTGGCCGCTCAAATCATCGGGCAGCTGTCCAGCCTGGAGATCTGACCGCCTCAGGTCTGTGCTTCGGCGTCGGCGCGCGGTCCGTGCTCGGGCGGAGGCGTCGTGCTCGTGCCGCCGTGCTTGCCTGACGAATCTCCGTTGGTCTGGGCGAGCAGGTCGCGAATTTCGGTGAGCAGAACGATCTGGGCGTCGTCGGCCTGCTCGACCTCACCGCGCTTACGCAGCGTGTTGTAGGGCAGCACGACGAAGAAGTAGACGACCGCGGCGATGAGCACAAAGTTGATCGCGGCCGACAGCAGGATGTTCAGGTCGATGGTCTGGCCGCCACCGATGCTGATCTTCAAGATGCCGACGTTGGATTGCTGTTTGACGCCGATCCGGTTGATCAGCGGTGTGATGATGCTGTCGGTGAACTTCGTGACCAGTGCGGTGAAGGCAGTACCGATGACCACCGCGACGGCCAGGTCGACGATGTTGCCCCGCGAGAGAAACTCCTTGAACCCTTTGAACATTCCAGATGTCCTTCCTGGGATTGGACAGAGTTTGCTGTCGGCTGCGTGACCAACGGCGGCGAGGCACTCAGTGCAGGGTGAGGGTCACCGCCTGACCCAGCGTCGAGCCCGCCACCGTGTTCGCCACGCGAGCCGGCAGCGCAACTAACACTACGCGGTCGCCGTCCGCGCCCTGGACCTTTGGCTTGGCCGACACGAGCACCACGACGGCGTCGGTGGCCACCACTTTCGGAGCGGCCTGGGAGGGCTCCGACGAGCCGGTTGTCGGTGCGGCCAGTACGTCGACGACGTCGCCGACGCGGACCAGGTCGATCAGGGCGCCGTCCGCCAGCCGCAGCGGCACGACGCGGGCCCCGGGTCCCGCCTTCGACGCGATGGCGGCCTCGGCCAGCCGGCTGCCCAATAGCCGCACATCGGTGAGCACCTCGCCGCGCCTCGCCGGCCCGGCCAGCGTCGAACCGGCCACGGCGCTGACATCCGCCAGCGACCCATCGGGAATGGTTGCGGCCAAACGCTTTTCGAGACGAACATCGGCGGGGGTCAACGCGGCGCCCGGCCGCAGGTCGTGATCGGCGACCACCACCTCGGCATAATCACCGGCCGGGTCGGAGCGCAGCGCGGCCAGGGCGGCCAACACGACCAGCCCGCAGGCGGCGACCCGCCGCGCCAGGACGGTCCTGGTCCAATCCGGACGCAGCATCAACAGGCGGCTGAACAGGCTTGGATTCAGCGGTGATTCGCCCACGCCGCGAACGTAAGCGCAACGCGGTCACCGGCGCATGCCGGCAGCAAATGCGTTTGTGGATAACCCGTTAGCTCGAGGCAGCGGCAGCGGACGCCGTGGAGGTGCTGCTCGACTTCTCGGTCGAGCCGGATTTCTCGCTCGACCCGGACTTCTCGGTGGATCCCGAGGTCGACCCGGAGTCGCTCGAAGCGGACCCATTGGTGGAACTCGTGGACTTCTTGCCGGACTCGCGGCTGTCTGTGCGGTAGAAGCCGCTGCCCTTGAACACCACGCCCACGGAGTTGAAGCGCTTGCGCAGCCGCCCGGAGCAGCGCTTGCAGGTGGTCAGCGCATCGTCGGTGAAGGCCTGCACGATGTCGAAGCGATCGTCGCACTCGGTGCACTGATAGCTGTAAGTCGGCACAAAAACCTCCGGATGATTGCAAAGTCTGTTAGCACTCTAGCGTCTCAAGTGCTAGAACCGCCACGTGACACCGCTCATTCCCGATCTGTTACCCCAGATCGAGTGGTGTTAGTCCCACTCGCGGCGTGAGCGCGTCGGTCATCGGTATGTCGTGCGGCTCGGCCGGCAACTCGTCGACCAACTCCGCGTCGCGCACGAGCGCGATCAGCCGGGCGCGGGGGTCGCGGGCGGGCAGGGAGCGATCGTAGAAACCGCGACCGCGGCCCAGCCGCACCCCGGAGCGGTCGACGGCCAACGACGGCACCAGGATCAGGCCCGCCTCCACGATCGCCGACGCCGGCAGCCACGGCTCCGGGGGCTCCAGCAATCCCCACCGCGCCGATGTCAATGTGCCGGGCCGGTATTCACCCCAGCGCAACGGCAGCGGCGCGTTGTCGGCGGTGGTGCGCGCAACCGGCAGCAGCACCCGGCCCGCCAGCCGCAGCAACACGTCCAGCATGTCGATCGAGCCGGGCTCGGCACCCACCGGCACGTATGCGCAGACGGTGCTGCCGCTGCTCACCAAGCTTTCCGCGGCCTGCAGCCGCTCGCACAACATTCGCGCCTCGGCGGCCCGAACGGCGTCGGCAACGCCGCGCCGGGCCGCCTGCAGCTGCGCCCGCAACACGGCCTTGCTGGTGGTCGCCATGCCTCAACCATTCCAGCCGGGTCTTCGGCCGCGCCACATCGACTCGGCAAACCGCACTCGGGTTATCGTGTGAATAATGTCAAGCCCAAAAGTGGTGGTCCCACACACGGCGATCGTGCCCGCTGCCGGTCTTGGTACCCGCTTCCTGCCCGCGACGAAAACGGTTCCCAAGGAGCTGCTGCCGGTCGTCGATACCCCCGGCATCGAGCTGGTCGCCGCGGAGGCGGCTGAGGCGGGCGCCGACCGCCTGGTGATCATCACCTCCGAGGGCAAGGACGGCGTCGTCGCGCACTTCGTCGAGGACCTGGTCCTCGAGGGCACGCTGGAGGCCCGCGGCAAGAAGGCCATGCTCGACAAGGTGCGCCGCGCGCCGCAGCTGATCAAGGTCGAGTCCGTGGTTCAGGCCGAGCCGCTGGGCCTGGGGCACGCCATCAGCTGCGTGGAGCCTGCGCTGACGTCCGATGACGACGCCGTGATGGTGCTGCTGCCCGACGACCTGGTGCTGCCGACCGGCGTGCTGGAGACGATGGCCAAGGTGCGGGCGGACCACGGCGGGACGGTGTTGTGCGCCATCGAGGTGACGCCCGAAGAGATCAGCGCCTACGGGGTTTTCGACGTCGAGCCGGTGCCCGGCGACGACAACCCCGACGTGCTGAAGGTCAACGGCATGGTCGAGAAGCCCAAGCGCGAGGACGCGCCGTCGATGCTGGCCGCGGCGGGCCGCTACATCCTCGACCGCGCCGTGTTCGACGCGTTGCGCCGCGTCGACCGTGGGGTGGGCGGCGAAGTGCAGCTGACCGATGCGATCGCCCTGCTCATTTCCGAGGGCCACCCCGTGCATGTCGTCGTGCATCACGGATCCCGACACGACTTGGGAAATCCCGGCGGCTACCTCAAGGCTGCGGTTGACTTTGCATTGGATCGTGACGACTACGGCCCGGATTTGCGGCGATGGTTGGTGGCGCGGTTAGGCCTGGCCGAGAAGTAGCCGGCCGATGCGCCCGGTCCGAGACGGCGCCCGTCTAGGGCAGGGAGGCGCGCTGTGCGTTCTGTGGAGGAGCAGCAGGCCCGGATAACGGCCGCCGCGGTGGCTCCGCGGCCCATCCGCGTGGCCATCGCCGAGGCGCAGGGACTGATGTGCGCCGAGGAAGTGGTCACCGAGCGCCCCATGCCCGGGTTCGATCAGGCCGCGATCGACGGTTACGCGGTGCGCAGCGTCGACGTGCTGGGCATCGGCGAGGTGGGCGTCGACAGTCTGGGTGAGCCGCCCGGCGATGCGGAGCTCGACGAAGACCGGCGCGAGGGCCTGGTCCTGCCCGTGATGGGAACCGTCGAGGCCGGTGCGCGCACGCCGAGTCGCTTGCAGCCCCGCCAGGCCGCCCGCGTGCACACCGGGGCCCCGCTGCCCACGCTGGCGGACGCCGTCATCCCGTTGCGCTGGACCGATGGCGGCAGCTCGCGGGTGCGGATCCTGCGCGGGGCGCCGTCGGGCGCGTACGTGCGTCGCACCGGGGACGATGTGCAGCCCGGTGACGTCGCGGTACGGGCCGGCACGGTGATCGGCGCGGCCCAGGTCGGCCTGCTGGCCGCGGTCGGGCGCGAACGGGTCCTGGTCCATCCGCGGCCGCGGGTGACGGTGGTGGCCGTCGGCGGCGAACTCGTCGACATCTCGCGCACCCCCGGCAACGGCCAGGTCTACGACGTCAACTCCTACGCGCTGGCGGCGGCGGCCCGCGATGCCGGCGCGGAGGTCAACCGCATCGGCATCGTCAGCGGCGATCCCGGTGAATTCCGCGAAGTCATCGAGGGCCAGATCAACCGCGCCGAAGTGGTGGTGATCGCCGGCGGCGTCGGCGGCGCCGCGGCCGAGCCGGTGCGGTCGGTCCTTTCCGAGCTGGGGGAGATGGAGGTCGTCCGCGTCGCGATGCATCCCGGGTCCGTCCAGGGCTTCGGGCAGCTGGGCCGCGACGGCGTCCCGACGTTCCTGCTGCCCGCTAACCCGGTCAGCGCCCTGGTGGTGTTCGAGGTGATGGTGCGGCCGCTGATCCGGCTGTCCCTGGGCAAGCGCCAACCGATGCGCCGGATCGTGCAAGCCCGCACGCTGTCGCCGATCACGTCGGTCGCCGGGCGCAAGGGCTACCTGCGCGGCCAGCTGATGCGCGACCAGGAGACGGGTGAATACCTGGTACAGGCGCTGGGCGGGGCGCCGGGGGCGTCCTCGCACCTGCTGGCCACCCTCGCCGAAGCGAATTGCCTCGTGGTGGTGCCCAGCGGCGCCGAACAAATCCGCACCGGCGAGATCGTCGACGTCGCCTTCTTGGCTCAGCGCGGTTAAGTGCAACGACTCCGCGCGCTCGTGAACCTGTTGCGTACCAACGCCCGCCATCCGGGTTGGCCGCTGGATGTCGGGCCGTTGCGGGTCCCAGCGGGGGTGGTCCGGTTGCGGGCGGTGCGGATGCGCGACGGCGCCCAGTGGAGCCGCATCCGGTTGGCCGACCGCGCGCACCTCGAGCCGTGGGAGCCCAGCGCGGAGGGCGATTGGACGACCCGGCACACGGTCGCCGCGTGGCCGGCGCTGTGCTCCGGCCTGCGCGCCGAGGCCCGTGCGGGCCGCATGCTGCCGTACGTCATCGAGCTCGACGGGCACTTCTGTGGCCAGCTCACCATCGGCAACATCACCCACGGGGCGCTGCGGTCGGCTTGGATCGGCTACTGGGTTCCGCGGTCGGCGACCGGTGGCGGCGTCGCCACGGCGGCTCTGGCGCTGGGCCTGGACCATTGCTTCGGCCCGGTGATGCTGCATCGCGTGGAGGCCACGGTGCGGCCCGAAAACGCCGCCAGCCGGGCCGTATTGGCGAAAGTCGGGTTCCGCCAGGAGGGGTTGCTGCAGCGCTACCTCGAGGTGGACAAGGCGTGGCGGGACCATCTCTTGATGGCCCTCACGGCCGAAGAGGTGTCCGGATCGGTGGCCTCGACCCTGGTCCGGGGCGGGCACGCCAGCTGGGCCTGACCGCCCCACGCTATGTGGCTACCGCGACACGAGTGACTTGTGGTGCTTGTGAGAGGCAAATTACAGGTGTGTAATTGTCCTGGTCACCAAGACCCGGCCGCGCTGGCCTCCGAGGGGCTTCGCGGAATCGGAACCAAAGAGAGCAGGTCGTCATGCCAAGCATTCCGCAGTCACTGTTGTGGATCTCGCTAGTAGTGCTCTGGCTGTTCGTCTTGGTGCCGATGCTCGTCAGCAAACGCGACGCCGTGCGGCGCACCAGTGACGTGGCCCTGGCGACCCGGGTCCTCAACGGGGGAGGGAACTCGCGCCTCATCAAACGCAGCGGTCCGGCCGCCGGTCACCGCAGCGACCCCGACTGGAAGCCGCCGGAAGAGTCGGCCGAAACCGAGCTCGACGAGGACCGCGACCTCGCCGGGGATGACGACGACGAGCATGCAGACGACAGCGACACCGACGAGCTGCGCCAGTTGCGCCCGGTGGTCATGAAGGTCGCGGTGCCCGAGCGCACCGAGCCCGACTACCTCGACGTCGACGTCGTCGAGGATTCACAGGCGCTCCCGGCGGGCAAGGCGGTCGAGGAAGCCGAGGCCGGCGAGGACGACGAGGATTCCGACACCGACGTCGTCGCCCACGCCAGCGACGAAGAGGACGACGAAGGATTCGAATACGTCGAGGACTCTTCGGGTCTGGAGCCCGAGGCCGAGACCGACGACGAGGAAATGCCTGCGCCGGTCCCGCGGAACGCCTCCCGGCGCCGCCGGTTCGACGCGAAGACCGCCGCCGCGGTCAGCGCCCGCAAGTACAAGTTCCGCAAGCGCGTGCTGATGGTGATGGCGGTCGTCCTGGTCGGCACGGCCACAGCCGCATTCAAGATCTCGCCGAGCGCCTGGTGGGCGTGCGGCACTGCCACCGCGGTGACGCTGCTGTACCTGGCCTACCTGCGGCGTCAGACCCGCATCGAGGAGAAGGTGCGCCACCGCCGCATGCAGCGGATGGCGCGGGCGCGGATGGGCGTGGAGAACGCCTACGACCGCGACTACGACGTGGTCCCGTCGCGGCTGCGGCGTCCGGGCGCGGTGGTGCTGGAAATCGACGACGAGGACCCGATCTTCGAGCACCTGGACTACGCGATGGCGATGCGGAACTACGGTTGGCCCCGGGACCTGCCGCGGGCCGTCGGCGAGTAGTGCCGGCAGTTCGGCGGTTCGCGCCGCGGCTGGTAGCCTGCTAGCGGTCAGGGGCTATGGCGCAGTTGGTAGCGCGACTCGTTCGCATCGAGTAGGTCAGGGGTTCGAATCCCCTTAGCTCCACAAGATTTGAGCAGGTCAGGCGCATCGTTCGAGCAACATCGGGAGCGCGCGGCAGTCTGGCCGGCCGCGCGCGGCGGCCAGGTCCGGCGTGGTCGCGGTGACTCGTAGGCGCAAATCCGCGTGCCTACACGTCGCTCGTGTCTCAAGCACTGCGTGTGGATACGGCCGGTGTGCAGGCGATGGCCACGCGTTGGAGAAGCTACTACCCATGAGTCTTTATCCGGTCAGTCAGCTTTACGAATTCACACCGGAGGTGGAGGCAACAACGTCCTCGCGACGAAATCCCCTCGTCTTGGTGGGCGCGCTGGATGAAGCCGAGTTCATTGATATGCGCCTGTCACCCCAGCGCTCCCGCGTCGGAGTTCTGTGCGCCATTCAATGGTGTCGCGACTTCGAGGGTTCGAACGCGGCCCTGGTCGTGCTGAACGGCGTGGGAGGCGTGACCTGGTCGAACGACGACCAGGTGCGTCAGCGCCCCTGGCACGCTCAATATGGTGATTGGGAGCCGACGCGATCTGCACGGGCCGGGGGGCCATTCCCGACGCGGGATGCCGGGAACGAGGACTCGTGGGCGGTTGATGCGGCCGGCGCGTCATTGCCTCTTGAGGGTTCGAAGCGCGCTGAACCGCCGGACTATGTTCTGCGATTCGGTCGTTTGACCGTGTCGGGTCAAGCAGCTCGTATTTACATCGGGCAGATCGAGGGGTTGGGCGATACTCCGCCCGATATGGGGGAGTTGGGCGATGCCGAGATTATCGCTGGATTTCCGCAGTGGTCATCGGTAATGGAAGTCCGGGAGTACTACACGTATTTCTGGTCCGCGGAATAGCCGACCACCCAAGCTATTTCTTGTCGCGGGGCAGCCGGCAGCCGGTGTAGCCGGCGACGACCAGGTTTCCCCGGTAGCCGACTTTGATGAAGATCCCGGTGGGGCCGTAGAACCCCACGTCATGGTTCCCGGGGCTGTTCTGCATCACCTGCACCTCGGTGGCGTCGATCTTGGCGGCCGCCTGTTTGGCGGTCTCTTCGATCGTCGCCCACTGTTGCTCGGAGACCGGCACGTTGGCGGCAACGGCATCGGGGAGGAAGTAGCGTTTGCCGTCGGTTTGCTCGTACGGTCGCTCGCAGTTGTCGCCCGAGCCCTCGTGCGGTGTCTCCCACTTGATCGAGGGGATCAATTTGCTTGCGGCGGCGGTGATCTCGTTCATCGCGGCCTGCACCTGACTTTGGGTGTCCTCGAACGAGGGCAGGGACTTGAGCACCTGGAGGGCCTTGGCCGCATCGTTGGGTGGGGTGGGTGCGTAGGGGTGGCTCACGTGGCATCCTCCTGCGGCTAGTGCGATTGCGGCCACGACGATGCCCAGAATGCCGTGGCGTTGCAGGTTCCGGGGGCTGTACTGGTTCTTGCTCACTTCGTGGGAACCGCCTTATCTCCGAGTCCGGCAAGGACGGCGGCGATGTTGTAGTTGGTCGTCCTGAGCCCGCCGCCGTCGGGGAAGCGAGGGTAATCGCTGTGGCCGTGCGCGTCTTGAAGGGTGAGGGTGCCGCCATGGCCGTCGGGCACAGTGGTGGCACCGGTGGCCAGGTGGGTGAAGTTGGGGTTGGTCGCCGGGTTCGGGCCGAAGTGGCCGGCGCCGGAGGCGTCCGCCGCGCCCAGGACGCTGGTAGCGATGTCTCGGAAGGGCGGCGGCAGGAACGGTGCCACGTCGTGGGCGATGGCTGGCCCGTCGTACGTCCACTGGATCGGGTCGTCGGGCGTTTCCATGGTGAACACGTGGCCGGGCTGCAGATGTAGCTGCTGGGGCGTGGAGGCTTCGATGCCGGGGGAGCCGTAGAACAGCGCCCGCGACACCCCGTGATCGCCGGGCTCTTGCAGGGCAAGTCCGGTGGTCAGTGAGCCGTAGGAGTGTCCAATCGCGGTGAGGTCGGCGGGGCCGCCCTGGTGGGCGGCCTGTATCCCGTCGTAGAAGCCGGCCAGGTCATGCGCACCGGCCCTGGCCACGGCGTCGTGGCTGACGTCCCAGCCGCCGGCGAGCGATTTGCCGAGATCGTCCATGCCCGGCACCTGCGGCGGGTCATAACCAATCCACGCGATGGCCGAGACGGTGTCGTGTTCGTGCCCAGGGGTCAGGCTCAATTGGCGGAGGGCTTCCTTTCTGGCGTCGGTCGCCTCGGACACCATGCCCCCGATGGCGCCGTGGACGGTGGTGTTCAAACCGGGCGCCGTGACCGATACGTGGGTGGCCGTGTCGGGGTCTCCGACCGCGATCGCGGCGCGGGCCTGCTTGCCGGTTTTGGTGTCGAGCAGCATGAGCTTGCGATCGGGGCTCGCTTTGACGGTTTTGTCGACGGCCTGCAGGTCGGGCAGGTACTTGGCCCCGTCCCGGGCGGCATCGTATTGGCGTTGCCACGCCTCGTAGGCGAGGCGGTCGTCGAAAATCGCCCCCGGCTCGTTCGGCGGCGGAATGTTCTTGCCCGCCGCCCAATCGGGATGCTGGGCCTTAAGCGCGTCGGCCTGGGCGGCGGCCGCCTGAGCGCGGCCCAGTTCGTCGGCGAGAGTGAGCCGGTTGTAATGATCCCGGTCCACCGCGGGCATCCCATTGTGATTCCCGATCAATGGGTTCCGTTGATACTCGCGGTCCTTCTGCGCGGGCGTAAGAGTGTTCCAGACGTCCGCAAACTGCTTGGGGTCATCCGGCAGGTCCGGTACCGGCGACAGGGGACCCTCGACCGCCTGGATACCCGACTGGTCGTATCCATCGCCGTGCAGAGCGCCCAGTGACCGCTGCAGCGTGTTGGAGTAGCCGTCGCGGATCGACTGCAGCTGGTGCAGAGCGTCCCTGGTCTCGTCGGCGGCGTCGGCGCGGGCGTCTTTGATCAACGACTGCAACTGCGAACGACTCTGGGGATCGAGGTTGGGGTCCTCCAGATCCTTCATCGCCGCGCCGATGAGTTTGTCGAGCAGCTGCAACTGCCGTTCCAGCGCGGCGATCTCGGCGGCGCCCGCCTTCTGCGCCTCGGCCAGGGAGGCCGCGATGTTTTCCAGGTCGACGCCGATCTTGGGCAACTTCAGGGATTGCGCCCCAAGCGATTTGACCGTGCGCTGCACCTCGGCGGAATCGTTGATCGGGTGGTCGCCGTTCTGGTGGTTCCAGGCCGCGTCGAAACGGTTACGGGCTTGCTCGAACGCATGGTCCGCCTCGGCGGTGCATACCCCGGCTTGGTGGAACGCCTCCGCCAATCGCGAAATCTCGAACGGGTTCCCGGCCTGCAGACTCCGGTTGATCGCCCACGGGTCACCGCCGGCCTGGCCGATCAAATCGGCAACGTTGAGCCAGACCAGCTGCATCGCACCGCCAGAAAGTTCGCCATTCGTTCCCCGGACAGGCTGATGACGTTACTCCGCCCAGCCGGATCTCGTGTTCAAGCGGCTCTTCACGGGTGGGTGACCAGATAGGTTTCGTTGTCCAGCCCGGCGGTGAGTTCCTCGACGTCGAAGGGCCGGTCGAGGCGGGCGTGCAACGCCTTCGGGTCGATCAGCAGGCTGATCTCGGCCGTTTGGCGGGCGAACAGCCGCCCGATGAGCGGGTAGATGCGGCGCATGATCGCCCGCTCCCCGGCGGTGCAACGCGAAGCGCAGTAACCGACGTGGCCGATTTCGTCGGTGAGAATCTCGCTGTACAGCAGTTCGATTCGCTCGGCGACTTCCGGCTCGTCGGCGAACAGATCGGCGCCGGCGCGGCGCAACTCGTCGAACATGATGCAGCCCGCCATCTCGGCGGCCCCGACGAACAGAAAGCCCAACCGTGCGGGAATGAACACCCCGGTCTTCACGAATTGGCGCATCACGAACGGTGGGGGGACGACCTGGAATGTCAAGTCAAAGATGTCCAGGGCGTAGGCCAGCAGCCGCGTGTGGTAGTGCTCTTCGAGCTCGAGATAGACGTTTTCGGGAGGCAGGTTCTCGTCGCTGTTGCGCCCGTAGGTTTCGCCGAGCCCAACGCCAAACCGCTCAGCCTGGTTGAGTTTGGCCGTCGCCAGCAGGAACAGCATCTTGCGATCCAGCCCGGCTTCCGGTCGCCGGCGGCGCAGGTTGCGAAGGAAGGTGTTTCGGTCGGCGGGGTGGGCTGACCGGATGGGGTTCGCCTCGAGTTCGTTGAAGAATTGCTCGCGATTCGCCAACCGCCTGTTGAGCAGGTCGGCTTCGCCGTCACGCCGGGCCAGAAACTCCCGGTATCCCTCGATGCCGTTCATCTTTTCTCCATTCCTTTGACAATCGTTGTCACGTAACGGCTTAACTGCGCAGGATCGTGTGTTCCGGTGGCCAGCAGGGCGAAGAGCCCGGTGAGAAAGAACGTCCCGAGTTCGGTGGCGTCTACCTCCCCGGAGACTTGCCCCGCGGATTGCGCCCGGGCGATCACGCCGACCAGAAACTCGGCGACCGGGTGTTGCGCCAGCTCGTATTCGACGGGACGTGAGGACGAGAAATGCAGACCGAGCATGTCGCGGAAAACCACTGCGCCCAAACGGCGTTCGGCGTCTAGCACACGAGCGACGAGCCGCAATAGTGTCGACGTCAGGTCACCCTCGGCGTCGCCGAGTTCGCTGATGATCCGGATCTCCTCGTTGCGCTCCAGCTCGGTAAGGATGTGCTCCTTCGTCGGGAAGTGGAAATAGAACGTTCCCCGCACCACGCCCGCCGCAGCGGCGATGGCACTCACGTCGGCAGCGGCTAACCCGCGCCGCGCAATCTCCGCCAACGCGGCGTCGAACAAGCGTGCCCGCGTTTCGAGTCGTTGAGCCTCCCGGACGCCCCGCGCCGTTGCAGCCTCGGTAGGGGCGGGTGAATTCATGAAAGCACGTTACGGCAGACCATTGACGCCCGTCAATGACGGTCGTCAGCGACTTAGAGGGGACTAGAGCGCCCGCGGTTGCACACCGCACGAGCGGGGTACTGATCCTTTCGGACAAGCCACGAACCCGAAAGGACCGAATGGCGACGCGCGAGGACAACTCCACCGACGGCCTGCTGCAGGAACTCCTGTGGGCCTACGGGCCGTGCGGCCAGGAGGCCGACGTACGCGCCGTCTGTGCCCGCGAACTGCGTCCCGTCGTCGACGACATGTGGAGCGACGACGCCGGCAACCTGATCGGGTACATCGCCGCCGACCCTCCGGCCGACGGTGTTGGACGCGCGCACCGGCACCGGGTGTCCTCGGCGGCCGAACCCGGCGTCGGGACGCGGATCATGGCGCACATGGACGAACTGTCCATGCTGGTCAAGCGCGTGGAACCGGACGGCACGCTGCACCTCACCCAGCTGGGCACGATGTACCCCGGCAACTTCGGTCTCGGACCGGTCGCCGTGCTCGGCCAGCACGAGATGCTGACCGCGGTGCTCACGCTCGGCTCCGAGCACACCACCCAGGAAAGCCCGCGGATCTGGCAGACCAAGCCCGACCAGGGCGACAAGGCCCTGGACTGGGATCACGTCTACGTCTTCACCGGCCTGAGCACCGACGAGCTAGAGGTCGCCGGCGTGCGACCGGGCACCCGGGTGTGCGTCGAGCGCAGCAAGAGGACGCTGGTCGAGTTCGGCGGGTACGTGGGCTGTTACTTCCTCGACGACCGCGCCGCCGTGACCGCGCTGCTGCGCGCGGCCGCCCGGCTGCGCGAACGCGGCCAGCGGCCCGTCGACGACCTCTACCTCGTGTTCACCACCAACGAGGAGATCGGAGGGGTGGGCGGCACCTACGCCAGCGGATCGCTGCCCGGCACCCTCACCCTGGCGCTGGAGGTTGGCCCCACCGAGCAGGAGTACGGCACCACCGTGAGCGGCGGCCCGATCGTCGGCTACAGCGACGCCTTGTGCGTCTACGACAAAGACGTCGCCGACCGGCTGATGAGCATCGCCACCGAGCTGGGTCTGTCGCCGCAGGCGGCCGTTTTGGGTGCTTTCGAATCCGACGCCTCGCACTCGAAGGCCAACGGGCTGACGCCGCGCGCGGGCTTGCTGTGCGTGCCCACGCTGAGCACCCACGGTTTCGAAGTCATGCCCCGCAGCGCGATCGACGACATGGCGTCGATCATCGTCGAGTTCGTCCTGCAGCCCGGTGCGCACGCGCGCGGCGAAGATTAATACGGTCCCAAAATTTGCCTGAACATTGCTTAAGAGGCGCGTGGCGGCCCCCGGCGCGCCGGAATGCCGGTCCTACGGTCGACGGATGAACGTTGACTACTACCTGCAGAAGGTGCCGGTTGAGTCGGTGCGGCCAGGGTTTTCGCTCGCCATCGATCAGGGCGGCGATTATCGCCTGTTCCAGGTCGAATGCACGCAGATGACGCAGCGCAGCGGTCAGCCGGTGATCTTCACCCTGACGTCGGAACCCGTCGAAGGCGGCGACCCCTGGGTGCTCGAGTGCGCGGCGGGCACGCCCGTCGTTCGAGTCCTCGGCGTGTGCAAGGTGGCCTCCTAGTCCCGTCAGCCCGGCTTTGCG
>NZ_LZKF01000125.1:0-2377 GCF_001672665.1 Mycobacterium sp. E2238
ACCCGCCTCGACTGATCACCGCTGCACGCACCGGCATGGCTAGCACTCCGCAACTGCGCCAAGGGTTGTCGCAGCGCCAGCTCAGCATGATCGCCCTCGGCGGTGTCATCGGTGCCGGGCTGTTCGTCGGCTCGGGTGTGGTGATCAAGGACACCGGTCCCGCGGCGTTTCTGACCTACGCGCTGTGCGGCCTGCTGATCGTCCTGGTGATGCGCATGCTGGGCGAGATGGCGGCCGCGAACCCGTCGACCGGGTCGTTCGCCGATTACGCGGCCAAGGCGCTGGGCGGCTGGGCGGGGTTCTCGGTCGCCTGGCTGTACTGGTACTTCTGGGTGATCGTGGTCGGCTTCGAGGCCGTTGCCGGCGGGAAAGTCCTCAACTACTGGTTTCATGCGCCGCTGTGGCTGCTGTCGCTGTGCCTGATGGTCTTGATGACAGCGACCAACCTGTTCTCCGTCTCGTCCTTCGGTGAGTTCGAATTCTGGTTCGCCGGAATCAAAGTCGCGACCATCGTGATCTTTCTCGGTGTGGGCACGGCCTTCGTGCTGGGGCTCGTGCCGGGCCATCACGGTGGACTGGCCAACCTCACCGCGCACGGCGGCTTCTTCCCGAAGGGCGTCGGGGCCGTCTTCGCCGCCATTGTGGTGGTGATCTTCTCGATGGTCGGCGCCGAGATCGTCACCGTGGCCGCCGCGGAAAGCCGGGACCCGGAACTCGCGGTCCAGAAGGCGACGAGATCGGTGGTGGCGCGGATCGGTGTCTTCTTCGTGGGGTCGGTGTTCCTGCTGGTGGTGATGTTGCCGTGGGACTCCGTGGAACTCGGCGCGTCGCCGTACGTGGCCGCGCTCAAGCACCTTGGGCTGCGCGGCGCGGATCAGGTGATGAACGCCGTGGTGCTCACCGCGGTGCTGTCCTGCCTGAACTCCGGCTTGTACACCGCGTCGCGCATGCTGTTCGTGCTCGCCGCGCGGGGCGAGGCCCCGATGCGCTTGGTCAGGCTGAGCGCGCGCGGTGTCCCGCACATCGCAATCCTGTGCTCCTCGGCGGTCGGATTCGGCTGCGTCATCATGGCGCGGGTCGCGCCGAACACGGTGTTCCTCTTCCTGCTCAACTCCTCGGGCGCGATCATCTTGTTCGTCTACTGGCTGATCGCCCTGTCGCAGATCATCCTGCGCCGCCGCACCCCCGCCGAAAGGCTGCGGGTGAAGATGTGGTTCTTCCCGGTTCTGTCGATCCTCACCCTGGCCGGAATCACCGCCGTGCTGGTGCAGATGGCCTTCGATCGCTCGGCGCGCAGTCAGCTCTGGCTCAGCCTGCTGTCGTGGGCGGTGGTGATCGGGCTGTACTTCGCCGCCCGGACCCGCGGCCGAATCGGTACACGCCACAGTGCGGTCCGCGGCAGTGCACCTCCGGACGGTGTGTCATGACAGCCGACGAGCGCCGCGGGGGCGTCGATTTGACCAACCTGGACCAGCCGCTGAGCCCGGACGCCGGAGCCACCAAGCGTGACCTGATCGATTACCTGGACGCGGTGGCCGACCGATTGTTGCCCGTCGTGGCCGGTCGGGCGCTCACGGTGCTGCGCGTGCTGGGGGGCAGGCCCGCGTTCATGCAGAAGAACGTGCCGGAATACGCACCGGCGTGGCTGCGAACGGTCCCGGTATGGGCCGAGGCATCCAAACGCCAAGTGCGCTATGCCGTCTGCGATGACCTGCGAACGCTGTTATGGCTGGCCAATCAGCGCGCCGTCGAATACCACCCATCGCTCGGCCTGGCCGACGATCTGCGCCGGCCCACCCATTTGGTGCTCGACCTCGACCCGCCGGCCGACGATGACTTCACCGGCGTGGTCGCCGTCGCGCACGTGGTACGGCAGGCGTTGGCCGACAGCGGGTTGGCGGGCGCGGTGAAAACCAGCGGCGCCAAGGGGATTCACGTCTTCGTGCCGCTCGACGGCACCGTTGCGGTGGACGACGTCGCGGCCGCGACCCGGGCGCTCGCCGCCCGCGCGGAAGCGCTCGACCCGCGAAGGGCGACAACGGCTTTCATCGTGGCCGACCGCGCCGGCAAGTGTTCGTGGACTCGACCCGGGCCGGCGGGGCGACCGTCGTCGCCGCCTACAGCCCGCGCCTGCGCCCGGGCATGCCGGTGTCCTTTCCGCTCGCCTGGTCGGATCTCGATTCCGCGCGCCCCGTCGACTTCACCATCCACACGGCGCTCGATGCCCTTGCCGGGCGCGACCCCTGGGCCGAGCACATGCCCGATCCGCAGCGCCTGCCGGACGATCTGATCGAGCAGGGCCGCGCGATTCCGGTCGCCCGGGTGGCCGCGATGCACGAGGGCAAACGGCGCGCGCGGGCCCGCCGCGACGACTGAG
>NZ_LZKF01000126.1:0-504 GCF_001672665.1 Mycobacterium sp. E2238
ATCAACGACCCCGACCCCGGACCGGCATAAATCCGCGCCGAATTAACCTCCGGCGGAAGCGCCCCAAAATCAAACACGAATTACCCCTTACCGCGTCGCAGCTGCATGAATGACCTCGAGTAGTGAAAGACGATAGAGCGCATCTGGCCCGCCCCCGGTCCCGCCGACCGGCTGATGTCAGGGCCGGCCGGGCGCGGGCGCATCGCCCGCGGCTGCCGCGCCCCGGTTGGCCGGAGTTGGCCAGGCGTTTGGCGTCCGGCCGTATGTCCGTCATGAGGTGGGAAAACAGTCTCGCGGTCGTCGCCCTCGCGCGACACCGGGCCAGCAACGGGGGGCCGCGCCGTCGTCGCAACCGGACTCAGCCGCAATCGGCTCTCCATAAAATCCCGACGCGGATAAAACAAGTGGGTTGTGTTCATATCCGCTGCTATCCGGCTGAGGGTGGGCGGGTTAGGACGCTGTAGCGGAAGCCGTATTTGTGGGAGTAGCCCGCGGCGGCGCCGG
>NZ_LZKF01000127.1:0-13964 GCF_001672665.1 Mycobacterium sp. E2238
CAGGCCCTTGACGGCCCGCTCCATCTGCGCGGGGCTGCGTGGCGGCTCGACGGCGATGGTAGGCACCTCGATCGGCAGCGCACCGTAGGACGTCAGCCGCTCGCTCATCTCGCCGGCCTGATCCTTGGTGCGCGGCACCAACACGGTCCAGCCGTAGAGGGCCCGGCTCTCCCACCAGTTCAGCTTCGCCCGGCTGGCCACCGTCTTGCCGATCGAGGTGCCTACCATCGCCGTCGAGCCGCCACGCAGCCCCGCGCAGATGGAGCGGGCCGTCAAGGGCCTGGTCGACGGTCGCTTCCAGTGGGTGGTGTTCACCTCCACCAACGCGGTCCGCGCGGTGTGGGAGAAGTTCGGCGAGTTCGGTTTGGACGCCCGGGCCTTCTCGGGCGTGAAGATCGCCTGTGTCGGCGAATCCACGGCCGATCGGGTCCGTGCCTTCGGGATCAGCCCCGAATTGGTGCCGGCCGGGGAGCAGTCGTCGCTGGGTCTGCTGGACGACTTCCCGCCCTACGACAGCATTTTCGACCCGGTGAACCGCGTCCTGCTGCCGCGCGCCGACATCGCCACCGAGACGCTGGCCGAGGGGCTGCGCGAACGCGGTTGGGAGATCGAGGACGTCACCGCCTACCGGACGGTGCGGGCGCCCCCGCCGCCGGCGGAGACGCGGGAGATGATCAAGACCGGCGGGTTCGACGCCGTGTGCTTCACCTCCAGCTCCACGGTGCGCAACCTCGTCGGCATCGCCGGCAAGCCGCACGCGCGGACGATCATCGCCTGCATCGGTCCCAAGACCGCCGAGACCGCCGCCGAATTCGGTTTGCGGGTGGACGTGCAGCCGGAAACGGCCGCGGTCGGTCCGCTGGTCGACGCTTTGGCCGAGCACGCCGCGCGGTTGCGCGCCGAGGGTGCGCTGCCACCGCCGCGTAAGAAGAGCCGCAGGCGCTAGTGGTTGCGGCGATCGCAAGCGCGGCCGTGGTGATCGCAAGCGCGGCGGAGCCGGGCGCTGGGGGCACCTCCCGCTTGCGGGGGACGGGTCGCCACACGAGGGCGGAGCCGGGCGCGACGAGTCGCCGCTGATGAGCGCATTTCCGCGGCAGCGCCCGCGTCGGCTCCGCTCCACCCCCGCGTTGCGTCGTTTGGTGGCGCAAACGTCCTTGGAGCCAAGGCATTTGGTGCTTCCGATGTTCGTCGCCGACGGTATCGACGAGCCGCGACCGATCGCGTCGATGCCCGGCGTCGTGCAGCACACCCGCGACTCGCTGCGCAGCGCCGCGGCCGATGCCGTCAACGCCGGGGTTGGGGGGTTGATGCTGTTCGGCGTGCCGCGCGACGAGGACAAGGACCCGACGGGGTCGGCGGGCACCGACCCCGATGGCATCCTCAATCTCGCCCTGCGGGACCTGGCCAAGGATCTCGGCGACGCGACGGTGCTGATGGCCGACACCTGCCTGGACGAGTTCACCGACCACGGCCACTGCGGCGTGCTGGACGCCAGGGGCCGGGTCGACAACGATGCGACCCTGTCTCGGTACGTGAAACTGGCTGTCGCACAGGCGGAGTCGGGCGCGCACGTGGTGGGGCCGAGCGGGATGATGGACGGTCAGGTGGCGGCGATCCGCGACGGCCTGGACGCCGCGGGTTTCACCGATGTGGTGGTCTTGGCCTACGCGGCGAAGTTCGCCTCGGCGTTCTACGGCCCCTTCCGCGAGGCGGTCAGTTCCAGCCTGTCCGGGGACCGGCGCACCTATCAGCAGGAGGCGGGAAACTTCCGCGAGGCGCTGCGCGAGATCAGGCTGGACCTCGACGAGGGCGCGGACATCATCATGGTCAAACCCGCGATGGGTTACCTCGACGTGGTGGCCGCCGCGGCGGACGTCTCGCCGGTGCCGGTGGCGGCCTACCAAGTCTCGGGCGAGTACGCCATGATTTGCGCTGCAGCCGCGAACAATTGGATCGACGAGCGGGTGGCGGCACTCGAGTCGTTGACCAGCATCCGCCGTGCCGGAGCCGATATCGTGCTGACGTATTGGGCCGCGGACGCGGCCGGTTGGCTTTCGTGAGATGGGGCGTGCTTTGACATCACAGCCGACGGCGAGGGGCGCCGAGCCCAAGCCATTGTTCTATGAACCGGGTGCCAGCTGGTGGTGGGTGGCGTGGGGGCCGGTGGCCGCGGGCGCGATGATCCTGATCGAGATCTGGAGCGGCGCCCCCGTGTCGTTCTTGATACCGGTGATCTTTTTGGTCCTGGTGTCGGGGTTCGTCGGGTTGCAGGTCAAGGCGGCACGGATTCACGTCTCGGTCGAGCTCACCGAAGACGCCTTGCGTCAGGGCACCGAAACCATACTGGTGCGCGAGATCCTCAGGGTGTATCCCGAACCCGAGAACCACGAAGCCTCCGGCAAGGAGCTGGCCCGGTGGCAGGCGGCGCGGGCGCTCGGCGAACTGGTCGGGGTGCCCCGCGGCCGGATCGGTATCGGGCTCCAGCTCACCGGAAAACGCACCGTTCAGGCCTGGGCCCGCCGGCATCGTCAGCTCCGCGCGGCGCTGACCCCGTTGGTCCAGGAGCGGGTCGAACCCGCTCGCTCGGACACCATCGACGCCGACCGCGACGACGACACCGGACTCGAACAGTGAGCGCCTCCCGATGGAGCACCGCGGTCCTGGTCGAACTCGGCCTGGCCTGCGCCGCGCTCGTCGGCGCGGGACTGAGCTGGCCGCACTCGCATCACTCGGTGGCGGTGGCTCCCATCGCGGATGGGCAGCCGTTCACCACGTCGACGGTGTATGACCCGCAGCTGCTGTTGCTGACCCTGTTGCTGCTCACGAGTGCCGCAGTGCTGGCGGTGGTCGGAACCGGCCGGCACCTCCGGGAGCGACGCTCTACGACGTCCTGACCAGCGGTAGCGCCAGCCGCCGACGCCTGGCGATCGCGTCGGCCAGGTCGTGCAGGGCCTCGGGCACCGAGTGTTCGTCCGAAAAACCGCCGTCGTCCAGGGACTCGGTGACCGCGGGGCTGGCGACCAGCGTCCATTGCACCCCTTCGGCGCGGCAGTCGTCATCGAAGGTTTGCAAAAGCGAAATCTCCGGCCCAGCAAATTGGGTGACGCCGCTCATGTCGAGCACCACGCGGTCTTCTCCGAGGATGAAACGGCGAATGTGTCCGGCGACTCGGTCGGCATTGAGTGCGTTGATTTCACCCCGGATCGTCACCACGGTCGCCAGCTGGCGACGGTGGGCCCGGATCCAAGCGCCGTCGCAGTGGAAGATGCCGTTTTGCTCCCGCGTCAGGACGTCGGCGATCGTCATGAACACCCCTCGCTCTCCGTGGCGTTCGCTATGTGTTCTGACGCTAAACCCCAAGGTTAAGGAGGGTGAAAGCCGCATCTAACGTTTTGCTAAGAAGCGATTGTCACCGCGATTTCCGCCTTTTGCGAGCAAAGGTCGCTGGGCGCGGATTATCGGCGAAAGGCCGCGTGCCACACCACAACCGTCCGCGCGCCCGGGCCATTGCGCTGCTAGGCTGCCATGGCTACCGGTTGCGAGGCGGGGGCTTGTGACATCGCGTGGTCGCCCGGTCAGCCGACCTAAAAGGCGAACGGAACAGCAGAGTCCAGGCGGAAAGAAAAGCGCTGTGCGCGGTGGAAATATCACGGGAGAGATCAGGGGCGAGATCAAGGCCCTGACGGGACTCCGCATCGTCGCCGCCCTGTGGGTCGTGCTGTTCCACTTCCGCCCGATGCTGGGCGACGTCGGGACCGATTTCCACGACGCCCTCGCGCCGGTGCTCAACTGCGGAGCGCAGGGCGTCGACCTGTTCTTCATCCTCAGCGGATTCGTCTTGACCTGGAACTACCTCGACCGCATGGGCCGGTCATGGTCGACGCGCGCGACCCTGCACTTCCTGTGGCTGCGGCTGGCCAGGGTCTGGCCGGTGTACCTGGTCACCCTGCATCTCGCCGCCCTCTGGGTGATCTTCACTCTGCATGTCGGCCACGTACCGTCGCCTGACGCCGCTCAGCTCACCGCGATCAGCTACGTGCGCCAGATCCTGCTGGTGCAGTTGTGGTTCGTGCCGTTTTTCGATGATTCGAGCTGGGATGGGCCGGCCTGGTCGATCAGCGCGGAATGGCTGGCCTATCTGCTTTTCGGTCTGCTGGTGCTGGTGATCCTGCGGATGAAGCAGGCAACGCGGGCGCGGAGCCTGATGGTGCTGGCGTTCGCGGCGGCACTGCCGCCCGTGGTCATGCTCCTGGCCAGTGGCCACTTCTACACCCCGTGGAGCTGGCTTCCGCGGATCGTCACCCAGTTCACCGCGGGCGCGCTTGCTTGCGCGGCGGTGCGCCGGCTGCGGCTGACCGATCGCGGCCGCCGCGTGGCGGGTTACCTGTCCCTGCTTCTGCTGGGCACCATGGTCGGCGTCCTCTATTGGTTTGACGCGCACCCGATCTCCGGGGTGGTGGAGAACGACAGCGGCGGGGTGGTCGACATCCTGTTCATTCCGCTGGTGATCACGCTGGCCATCGGCGTCGGCAGCCTGCCGCGGGTGCTGTCCACCCGGTTGATGGTGTACGGCGGGCAGATCTCGTTCTGCCTGTACATGGTTCATGAGCTGGTGCACACCGCGTGGGGTTGGTCCGTCGAGCAGTTCGAGCTGCGGCCGCAGGAAAATCCCTGGAAATGGAACATCATTGGCCTGCTCGCGATCGCGGTGATCATCTCGATCGTGATGTATCACTTCGTCGAAGAGCCCGCCCGCCGCTGGATGCGCCGGATGGTCGACGTCAAAGCCGTTGCCGCGAGAAGCGATCCCGACGAGCCGCCGAACGGCAAGGTCCATCCGATCGACCGTTCGCTGGAAGCTGTTTCGGTCCGCGCGGTGTGACGGTCGCGTTAGCGCACCGCCGCGAGCCGGCGGCGGATAATCGATGAAAATCCAGTGGCACATGACGATGCCGTTGACGGGGGAGGTAGTGGTGAGTCGTCTGGCCACCTTTGTCATCGGCCTGACCTTTCTGGTCGGCGTCGGCATCGCGTACCCGGCTCAGGTGCGCACGTACGACACACTGACCCTGGATTTCCGGTTGAACCACATCGCCGTCATCGGCGACTCCTATACCACCGGAACCGGTGAAGGTGGGCTGGGCCCGAGGTCATGGCCCGCCCGCGCCTGGGACGTGCTCGCGGCGCGCGGCGAACGGATCTCGGCCGACGTCGCGGCCGAGGGCAGGGCCGGCTACGGCATGCCGGGCGACCATGGCAGCGTCTTCGAGGACCTGACCGCGAGGGCCGTGCAGCGCGACGACGTGCTGGTGGTGTTCTTCGGTTCCCGCAACGATGAGCCCATCGATGCGGGTGTGATCGGTCAAAAGGCCCGCAGCGCATTCGATGTGGCCCGCAGCCTGGCGCCGTCCGCACGGTTCCTGGTGATCGGGCCGCCGTGGCCGACCGCCGACGTGCCGCTCCCGATCCTGCAGATTCGCGACGCGCTCGGCGCGGCGGCCGCGGGCGCGGGGGCGACCTGGGTCGACCCGATCGCCGAACGGTGGTTCGTCGGTAGGCCCGATTTGATCGGGGCGGACGGTGTGCACCCGAACGACGCGGGCCATCAATACATGGCGGACAAGATCGCGCCGCTGATCCGCACGCAGCTGTCGACCTGACCTAGCCGTGCCGGGCCGCTTCCTGAGCGAGCTGCACCCGCGATGAGACGGCGAGTTTGGTGTAGACGTGCGTCAGATGAGACTGCACGGTGCGCGGCGAAACGAACAGCCGCGCGGCGATGTCCTTGTTGGGCAACCCTTCGCCGACGAGCCGAACGACGTCGAGTTCGGTGGGCGTCAGCGACTCCCAACCGCTCGCCGGTCGCCCGCGCGCACCGCGGCCCCGCTGCGCGTAGCTGATGGCCTCGGCGGTGGACAGCGCGGCGCCTTCCGCCCATGCGGCTTCGAAAGCCTTGGGGTCCAAGGCTTCCCGCGCTTGCGCCAGCGAAGCGTCGTAGTCCGCTTGAAACACCTCGAAGCGCACCGTGCCGTGGCGCTGCCGCACGGCCTCGGCCGCCCCGAAAAGCCGCGCGGCATGCTCAGGATTGGTAACGGCGGCCAGTGCCGCGAGACAGTCGAGGGTATCGGGTAGATACAGGTGGCCGCCCGTGCGCTCGGCGAGCGCAACGGCTTCGTGGAGATCGCGTTCAGCCTGCTGCGGCTCACACTGGGCGGCGGCGACCCGGGCCCGCGCCGTCAGCGCCGCCGCCCGATAGCACCCGGGAACCGTTGCGACGGTGTCGTCCGCCCAGCGGCGGGCGGCGAGGTGATGGCCGCAGCTCATCGCAGCCTCGGCCATTGGCACCAGGCTTCTGGTGAACAGCTCCTTCAACGGATAGGTGTGCCGCCACGCCGCCTCGCAGGCCCGTGTCGCGCTCGCGGCATCACCGCGGGCCAGGGCGGCGTTGGCGAAGGCCACGTAGATCGTGTCCTCGTGGAAACCGCCCAGAGTGGCCGAGATTTCCAGCGCGGCTTCGGCCGCGGCCCTCGCCGCCGCGGCGTCACCGGTCCACGAGAGCGCCTGTGCCAGGGTGATCAGACCGAATACCTCCATCGGGCGGTCGTCGGCGGCTCGAGCCTCCTCGACCAGCGCGGTGGATACGAGGAGGCCCTCGGCTAGCTTGCCCTGCATCGACAGCGCACTGCTGAGGAACGTTCGGCTATACCGCGACATGAAGCTGTCGCCGAGCCGGTCGGCAAGGTCTCGTGCCTCCTCGCCGGCCGCCTGCGAGGCGACCGGATCGCCGGCGACGTTGCCGGCGAAGCACTGGTAGGCGAGCACGTGGTAAAGGGCCGAAAGGTCCCCCGAGGCGCGAGACATGTCGACGGCCTCGGCGAACAGCGGCGCGGCCAGCTCGGGGTCGTTGAAGGCCAGCATGCAGCAGGTGCGCAGGCTGTGGGCGATGAGTTTCTGATCGCCGACTTGCCGCGCGGCGGCCAGCGCTTCCTCCGCTCGCTCGAGGCTGGCCGGAACGGAGTACCAGACCGCGAGCAAGCCCGCGTCGGCGACCGCCCGTATCCAGACCTCGGGCGCGACGTCCGCGTCGCGGTAACGCTCGTCGCCGAAGACGGCCTCGAACCCGGCTACGCCCTCGCGGAACCGTGCACGCGTCACCCACAGCCGCTGTAAGGCCGAGACGAGCCGCAACGCCGACTCGAACTCCCCGGCGTCGCAACTCCACGCGTGGGCCGCCCGTAGGTTGGCCATCTCGAGTTCGGCCCACGGAACCAACGGTGTCCCGTCGCCGCGCATCCGGGCTTCCAGCGTCACGGCGGCCGCGGTGTAGTGATCGCGGTGCCGGATCCGGACGGCCTCGGCCTCGCCCGACTCGGCCAGCTTTTCCAGGCCGTACTGGCGCACGGTCTCCAGCAGGCGGTATCGCATCGCGCCGTCGATTTCCTCGGTGACGATCAGCGACTTGTCGACGAGCAGCCCGAGCAGGTCGATGAGCTGGAAGTGCTCCACGCCGGCGTCGGCGCCCACGGCGTGCGCGGCGTCCAGGTCGAAACCGCCCATGAACACGGCCAGGCGGCGGAACAGGACCCGCTCCGGCTCGGTGAGCATGGCGTGGGACCAGTCGATGGAAGCGCGCAGCGTCTGCTGGCGGCGAACCGCGTTGCGCGCACCCCCGGCCAGGAGGCGGAAGTTGTGATGGAGGCTGTCGACGATCTGGGTCAGGGACAGGGTGCGGGTGCGCGCCGCCGCCAGCTCGATCGCCAGCGGCATGCCGTCCAGGCGCCGGCAGATCTCGGCGATGACGGGCGAATTGTCTTCGGTGCGTTGGAAATCCGGTCTGGTGCGGCGGGCGCGGTCGACGAACAAATCGACGGCCTCGTCGTCGACCGACAGCGACGGCACGCGCCAGGTCAGCTCTCCGGCGACGCCGACCGGCTCCCGGCTGGTCGCCAGCACCGTGACCTCCGGGCCCGCATCAAGCAGGGCCACGACCAGAGCGGCGCTGGCATCCAGTAGGTGCTCGCAATTGTCGAGTAACAACAGCATTTTGCGGTCCCGGACGAACTTCGACACCGTCTCCATGGTGGAGCGGCCGGGTTGGTCGGCAAGACCCAGGGTGCGCGCGAGGGTGACCGGCACGACGAGGGGATTGGTGACGGGGGCGAGATCGACGAACCAGGCCCCGCCGGGGAAGACGTCGGCAACCTGCTCGGCGACCTGCACCGCCAACCGCGTCTTGCCGACACCCCCCGCCCCCGTCAGGGTCACGAACCTGTTTTCCTTCAAGATCTGTCCGATGTCGCTGATCTGCGTGCCCCGACCGACGAAGCTGCTCAACTGTGTCGGAAGATGGGCATTGGCAACGTCATTCGCCCCTCGCAACGGCGGGAAGTCGTTGGTCAGGCCGGGGTGATTGAGTTGCACGACGCGTTCCGGCCGTGGCAGGTCCCGCAACGGGTGGACGCCCAGGTCGGTCAGCCAGGCATCCGCCGGTAGCCGGTCGAGCACCAGCGGTTCGGTGGCACCGGACAGTACGGTCTGCCCGCCGTGAGCAAGGTCGCGCAACCGCGCGGTCCGGTTGATGGTGGGCCCGGCGTAGTTGCCGGCGTCGCGCAGCTGCACCTCCCCGGTGTGCAGGCCGATGCGTAACCGGATCGGTGGCGGCACGGCCAGCTGGAGTCGTAGCGCGCACGCGACGGCGTCGCTGGGGCGGGCGAAGGCGACCACGAAACTGTCGCCCTCGCCCTGCTCGACGGGCCGCACCCCATCGTGGGCGGCGACGAGATCGTTCACGGTTTGATTCAGCTGCTCGAGCGCCGTGGTCATGGTGTCAGACTGGGTCTCCCACAGCCGGGTGGAGCCCTCCACGTCGGCGAGCAGCAAAGTCACGGTCCCTGTGGGCAGCTCGCTCACGCTCTGCTCGCTCCAGTCCAGCAGCGGCGTGTCCGCCGACGAATGAATGTCGATCATGTTAGCCAGCATGCGGGGACGTTGAGGGGGAAAACATCAGCGAAAACGCGCAACTCCGCCGGCCGCTACGCGCAGCTACGACCCGGGTTCAGTCTTCGGCGTGCCGCTCGTAGTCCCATCGCTCCAGGCGGGCTTGCAAGTTCAGCAAGCCGAACCCGGCGATCGGAGCGGCGGCCGCAATGCAGGCCAGCAGCAGCGGAGTCATCTCCACAACCTCCCAAAACCCTTCGCTGATATGACGTACGTCGACCGCCAGAAGTTCATAGCCGTTCACCCGCCCGCAGGCCCTCGATGTCGGGGCGAAATCCGGTCCGCTTCACCGCCCGCTCGGTGTGGCGGGTGGGGAGTTCGCTAGGCCGGACGCTCATGGGGTCTCCGCTAGGTCGCCATCCAGGCGAGTTCGCCGGGCAACATGAGACGCCACCAGGTCATGTCGTGTCCGCCGACCGTGAAGCTGACCGCCGGTGGCGTTTTGAGTTGGCTGACGAATTGGCGGGTGGCGGGATAGAAGCGGTCGAAGGTGCCGCAGTCCACGCGCAGCGGGATCTGCGACAGCGCGGGCACGCCCAGCACGCTGTTCTGCGTGAAGTCGTCCTCGCTGTCGAACGCCTTCGGAGCGCTGTCGGCGAACGAGGCGTACAACGCCGGGCTGATCGCGCAGATCCCCGCGGTCCGCGCCGGCCCCAGCTTGGCACCCAGGTGCAGCGCCCCGTAGCCCCCCATCGACCAGCCCATGAATCCCACCCGGGAGGTGTCGAAGCCCATCGTGGACAGCATCGGCAGCAGCTCGTCGAGCACCATCGCGCCGGAGTCGGTGCCGTCGGCCCGCTTGTGCCAGTAGGAGTCGCTGCCGCCGTCGACGCCCACCACCGCGAACGGCGGCTTGCCCTCCTTGACCAGCTGGGCCAGCCCTCGCTCGACACCGCAGTCGAGCATCATGTTCGCGTCGCCGTCCTTGCCGTGCAGGGCGATCACGGGTCGCAGCATCCCGGTTTGGCCCGGCGGCAATGCGATCACGTAATTCGTCTTCATCCCCCCGCGGGCGGCGGAGACGAACGAACCCGTGAGCCTGGTGGGGAGGTTGCTGCTCGCCGCCGACGGCTCGAACGGGGCGGGGGCCTGCGGCAACGTCGCGGCTAGCGGCCTGACCGGGTCGAGCAGGGCGCTTAAGGCGAACACGCCAGCGGCTCCCAGGCCGGTGCTGGCTCCCATTCTCAGCACCGCCCGGCGTGTCAGGTCAGGCATGATCGCAATGATGCCGCGCTGACCGGGAATTCCCGCCCGAGCCACGCCGAAATGGAATGTTTGTGTGATCTCGCGTGACCGATCGGTCATGAACCGGTTACCTGCGGTGCACCGGACGGCGGGTCTGCCGGCCGAGTTGCGGTACCGTGCTACGGCCATCATCGCGACGCCCGCCGCGTGTCTCCACGCGCTGCTATTCCTTTGTGCCACAAGGTAACAAGCGATATGCGGCGGGGACGTCTGTTCGCCCGGGCGGGCGCCACCCGCCGCGGCGGCACGGCCGCCGGACGGGGATGCAATCTCGACGGTTTCAACCCTCCCGTGCCGGCCGCAAGTTTCGCAGGATGGAGCTTTCGTGCCCGGCGTCGTGGATTGAAAGAGGTTGAGGATGAGTTTGGCGTTCCATTGGTTTCTGCCGACCTACGGTGATTCCCGGAACCTGGTGGCGGGCGGACACGGGACTCCGATGTCCGGGGACCGGCCCGCCACGCTGAAATACCTGCACCAGATTTGTGCGGCCGCCGAGGACAATGGCTTCGAGGCCGTGCTCACCCCCACCGGATTGTGGTGTGAGGACGCCTGGTTGACGACGGCGATGCTGGTCGAGGCCACCGAGACGCTGAAGTTTCTGGTCGCCTTCCGGCCCGGGCTGCTGAGCCCCACCCTGGCCGCGCAGATGGCCGGGACCTTCCAGCGGCATTCGAGCGGGCGGCTGCTGCTCAATGTCGTGACCGGCGGCGAACCCCACGAGCAGCGGGCCTACGGGGACTTCCTGGACAAAGAGGCGCGGTATGCGCGCACCGCCGAGTTCTTGCACGTGGTGCGTCAACTGTGGACCTCGTCGGCGCCGGTCACCTTTGCGGGAGAGCACATTCGCGTCGAGGGCGCGCAGCTGAACAATCCGCCCGACCCGGTGCCGGCCGTGTTCTTCGGCGGATCGTCGGCGGCGGCCGGCCCGGTTGCCGCCAAGCACAGCGACGTCTACCTCACCTGGGGTGAGCCGCCCACGGCGGTCGGGCAGAAGCTCGACTGGATCCGTGGGCTGGCCGTGGACGCCGGCCGAATCCTGCAGTACGGCTTGCGGATTCATGTGATCAGCCGCGACACGTCCGAGCAGGCGTGGGCCGAGGCCGACCGGCTGTTGGTCGCCGTCGACCCCGCCGACGTCGAGCGGGTACAGGCCAGCCTGGCCCGCAGCGAATCGGAGGGGCAGCGCCGCATGCTGGACCTGCATGGCGGCAGCAGCGGCCGGCTGCTGGTCGGGCCCAACCTGTGGGCCGGCGTGGGGCTGGTCCGCGGCGGAGCGGGCACCGCGTTGGTCGGGTCGCACGCCGAGGTCGCCGAACGGCTGGCCGAATACGCCAAACTCGGCATCACCCACTTCATCCTGTCGGGATATCCGCACCTGGAAGAGGCCTACTGGTTCGGCGAGGGCGTCCTGCCGCTGCTGGAGCGAATGGGCCTGTGGCGCCATCCCAACCGCCAGTCGCACCCGGTATCGGCGACGCCGTTCGCGGTCGCCTCGGCCCACTAAGACCATGGCGGCCACCCTGCCCGCGCCGGGGACCGGCGCAGGCCTCGACGCGAGCGCCGGCGCGGTCGACGAGTCCGCCGCGCAGCAACGCGGGCGGCTGCGCATCGTCGTCGCGGCCAGCCTGTTGGGGACCACCGTGGAGTGGTACGACTTCTTCCTCTACGCGACCGCCGCGGGCCTAGTGTTCAACAAGGTCTTCTTTCCCAGCGAGAGCTCACTAGTCGGCACGCTGCTGGCCTTCGCGACGTTCGCCGTGGGGTTCGTCATGCGGCCGGTCGGCGGGCTGGTCTTCGGCCACATCGGCGACCGGATCGGCCGCAAGCGCAGCCTCGCGCTGACCATGCTGATCATGGGCGTCGCCACGGCTTTGATCGGGGTGCTGCCCACCGCCGCCCAGATCGGGGTATGGGCGCCGCTGTTGCTGTTGGCCCTGCGAATCCTGCAGGGCTTCGCCCTGGGGGGCGAGTGGGCCGGTGCCGTGTTGCTCGCCGTGGAGCACAGCCCCGAGGGTCGGCGCGGCCGCTTCGGGGCCATCCCGCAGATCGGACTTGCGCTCGGGTTAGCCTTGGGCACAGGGATTTTCGCGTTCCTACAAATCGCCCTGGGTGCGGCGCGCTTCCTCGCCTACGGCTGGCGCATCGGTTTTCTGCTCAGCCTGCTGCTCGTGGTGATCGGCGTCGTGGTGCGGTTGCGGGTCGAGGAGACACCGGCCTTTCGCGAGCTGCGTGAGCTCGAGGCCACGGCCACGGTGCCCATTCGCGAGATCGTCCGTGAACCCCGATCGCGGCGAAACACCGTGTTGGGCTTGCTGTCTCGCTGGGCCGAAGGTTCGGCGTTCAACACCTGGGGCGTCTTCGCGATCAGCTACGCCACCGGGGCGCTGGGGTTCAACCGGGTGTCGGTGCTGGTGGTGGTGACCATCGCGGCGCTGTTGATGGCGGCGCTGCTGCCCGTGTCGGGGGCGCTGACCGACCGGTTCGGCGCCCGTCGGGTGTATCTGGCCGGCGTGGCCTGCTATGGCGTTGCGGCGTTTCCCGCCTTCGCGCTGTTCGGCACCAGGAATCTGGTCTGGTTCGGGGTGGCGCTGGTCGTCGTGTTCGGTGTGGTGCACGCGCTGTTCTACGGGGCGCAGGGCACGCTGTACTCGTCGCTGTATCCCACCAGCACCCGCTACACCGGTCTGTCGTTCGTGTACCAGTTCTCGGGCATCTACGCCTCCGGTGTCACCCCGATGATCGTGACCGCGCTCATCGCGGCTCTCGGCGGCGCGCCATGGCTGGCGTGCGGGTATTTGGTCGCGACGGCCGTCATCAGCGTGCTCGCCACGGCACTGATCCGCGAGCAAGACCTACATCTTTGAGCTGACTTCGCACTAGTGTCGTTCCCGTCGGGAGTCGCGAGGAAGCGAGAAGGCAATGACTGACGGGAACGTCGCGGGTTTTGAGCCGCTGTACGACGAGGCAGAACATGCCGGCGGGCGGATTCCCTGGGACATCGGCGGCCCGCAGCCGGCGGTCCAGCAGTTGGTTGCCTACGGCGGGATCCGCGGCGAGGTGCTCGATCCCGGGACGGGCCCCGGATATCACGCCATTCACTTTGCCGCGCACGGGTTTTCGGCGACCGGAATCGATGAGTCACCTTCGGCCATCGAGCAAGCCAAGCGGAACGCCGATCGGGCCGGAGTCCAGGTCGATTTCCAGGTGGCCGACGCCACCAGGCTCGAAGGCTTCGAGGATCGTTTCGACACGGTGGTGGACAGCGCCTTCTATCACGTGTTCCTCAACGACGGGGTCGTCCAGACGCGGTACGCCCAGGCGCTGCACCGGGCCACCAGGCCCGGGGCGCGGCTCTACATGTTCGAATTCAGCCCCCACAACGTCAACGGCCTGCAGTGGACGGCGATACCCGCCGACAACTTCGAGCGGGTGTTCGGCGCCAACGGATGGCGCATCGACTACCTCGGCGGCACGACGTACGAGGCCCGCTTCCTCAAGGAGACGTTCGACGCCATGAAGACGCTCGCCTCCGAGCAGCAGGGCGAGATTCTGCAGCGGATGCGGCCACTGGTACACCGGCTGGGTGTCATCGACCCGCTGCTGGAAGACCACCGGGTGCACCTCCCGGTGTGGTCGGTGGTGGCCACCCGCCTCGACTGATCACCGCTGCACGCACCGGCATGGCTAGCACTCCGCAACTGCGCCAAGGGTTGTCGCAGCGC